>NZ_JAVFVN010000313.1:0-937 GCF_030910085.1 Stenotrophomonas maltophilia group sp. RNC7
ATAATTAATATTACCGTTCGAATCTCCGTACGTAAGCTTTGCATTTGTTAATTTTTTTAGTTCTTTTGTAAACTCTTCATATTCTTTCGCACCCATTTCATCTTTCGCTTCTGATAACTTTGCACTAAAACGCATGTACGCCTCTAATGTCATCGTTCCAGCATGTTTTTTTACATTCTCAAAAGATCCGTATATACCATCTGCCATAATAGATTGATACGCAAAACCAGTCGTCGGGATTAAAAAAGCTGCTGCAAGCACTCCTGCAATAAGATGTTTCTTTCTCTTACGTCCTCCTTGATTCATTTTAATTTGAACGATTACTTTTTCTTTTAACTCCGGCGGGGCAACAATCCCCTTCGCTTCTTCTCGTATAGATTCTCTAACTCTACAATCTAAACTCATTTCACATTCCCTACCTCTCCTAAAAAGATTTCTTCTACTTGCTCTTTTTGACGTAGTTTTTTTAATGCCGCGTGAATTCTAGATTTCACAGTACCAATTGGAATATGTAATATTTGTGCTACTTCTTCTTGTGAATAATCGTGTAAGTATCTTAAGATAATAACTTGTTTCAATTTATACGGTAATTTATGAATAAGTTCGATTAGTTTTTGGTTTGATATTTTACTTATTACATCGTTAGAAAAATCAATTTGTACTGGTTTTCTTTGCTCTTCTGCTTTTTTTATAATTCGTAGTCGCATCCACCTCTTTCTTCTATAAGAGTGAATTTGTTTAATCGCAAGTCCAATTAGCCAAGGACGAAATGGCTTCTCGCTATCATACTTACGAAGCGATTCATATAGTTGTATGTATATTTCTTGAACGACATCATCTACATCCGTTTTATCTTCAATCAAAAAATGTGCTGTTTTATATACTTCTTGAATCGTTTTATCATACAATTCGCTATACGCTTCTTTATTTCCCGATA
>NZ_JAVFVN010000208.1:0-466 GCF_030910085.1 Stenotrophomonas maltophilia group sp. RNC7
AATTGCTCAAATCAAATGGGCAGATGGTCTATCTAACTCCAAGAAGTTATTTCTCAGGAAAATCGTATAGCAAGTTAAGAAGTGAATTAATAAGGCAAGGTAGTATTGAAAGAATTCATCATTTTAGAAAAAGAGATAAAATTTTTGGATCAGATATATTACAAGAGTCTGTTATTACAAAAATAGTAAAGAACCATGATAGTAGTAAGAAAATAACTATTACACGCTCTGATAGTATTGAGGATATACAAGAGTCCACAATGCTAGAAGTAAGTAAAGAGAAAATTATCTATAAAGAAAATTTTATTCTTATTCCAGAAAACAACAAAGATTTAGAGATAATTATGATATTAAATAAATTTCGGAATAGATTTAAGGATATAAACCTTAAGTTTTCTACAGGTAAGATTGTAGATTTTAGAAATTTACAATATTTAAAAGATACGAATACAGATACTAGTATTCC
>NZ_JAVFVN010000212.1:0-375 GCF_030910085.1 Stenotrophomonas maltophilia group sp. RNC7
TCATCAGCTCGTGCAGCATGGCCGGATGCGGCTTGCTGAAGGTCTCGTCGGCGGTGCGGGTGGCGTCAAACATGGGGCCCAGGCCGGTCGCGGCCAGGGCGCGGGTCAGGCCCACCCGGCTCTTGCCGGTGGCCACGGCCAGGCGCACGTCGCGCTCGGCCAGCGCCGTCAACAACTCGGGAATGCCATCGAAAAGGCGCAATTCTGGATCGCGCAGCAGGTAATGGGTGCGGTAGCGCTCCAGGAAGCGCGGCAGCATCGCCTGGGTCAATTGGGGCACGGCACGGCGCAGCGCGCTTTCCAGCGACAGGCCGATGACCCAGCTGGCGTCGGAGGCCGATGGCACCGGCAGCTCCAGGTCGCGACAGGCCCCCT
>NZ_JAVFVN010000228.1:0-938 GCF_030910085.1 Stenotrophomonas maltophilia group sp. RNC7
CCCTTGTCATTTCTTACTAATCTCATTAACTTACTTTGGTCATGGAGCCTGATTGATATACCTATATCTTTTTGCTTTTCTTTCCATTGTTTCCACCAGGTATGCTCTTCGTTAGATAGATCCATGGGAATACACAAAATCCACTTGTTCATTGAGTTCTTTTCAACCGCAGTTTTAAAAGAATCTCGGATTTGATTTTTACGTCCGTCATTTAATCCATTTAAAAAGAACTTACATTGAATAATTGTATAATCTCCATTTTCTTCATCTATAAATACATCAATTCCTCCATCACCTTGCGTGACCTTTACTCTATGGACATCTGCATCTGGATACTCATTGGAATAAATATCATAACAAATCTCTTCAAATTTATCTCTAGCACCTTCTTTTAGATTATCCCACAACCAACTAAAATCTCTCTCCATCTGTAAAACACCTCTATTATATGTAAATTCCTACAGATATGATACCGAAGGGGGAATTTATAATCAAACTATTGGTTTGAAATATAATATGACATTATTTCAAATTTACACATTTATTGAATTGCAAGAATCAACCTTTTTAAAAGTAAAGTATTAATAACTCTAAAATTTTACAATTATTAAAAGTTATTTTAGAGCTAATGCAAAATTTAAAGTGAGAATTAGTTAAAACGATATGAACCCCCCTATCTTAACAAGTAAACTAATTTCTAAGATAGGTAAACTATAGACTAAACGCTATGAGTCATAAATTAGACAGTGACAGCTTTTTCGTTCTATCATAGCCATATGTAAAACTACTGATTGAAAATTCATATATCAGTAGTTTTCTTATCAAATTTATGAAATTGAGGTGAAACGGTAAATGGCAATTTTTCTATTATTATTAGCACTTGGATTACTGCTGCAACTATTTGTAGAAGAAACTTCTTCACCATTTTGTTCGATAGC
>NZ_JAVFVN010000412.1:0-59773 GCF_030910085.1 Stenotrophomonas maltophilia group sp. RNC7
GTGGTTGTTGCAGGCCTGATGGATCCGCCGGGCAAGGCCCCGCGCGAACCCCGCCTATACCGGTGCCCCCGGCCCCGCCCCGCGGGCCCGCCTAAAAACCAGGCCCGCCCCAATCCCTGCCGGGTGGGCACGCGCATGCCCGGGCTCTCCCGCATACGAATGGGTAGCGCCGGCCAAGGCCCGGCGGATCCATCAGGCCTGCAACAACCACCCACGCATCGCCGCACTGACCTCGTCCGGCTTTTCCATCGGGGCCAGGTGCCCGCAATCGGGCACCACCACCAGCTGCGAGTGCGGCACCAGGTCGTGCATTTCCTCGCTCACTGCCAGCGGCGTGATGCGGTCGTTGGCCCCGCAGACGATCAACAGCGGATCTTGGTAACCGGCCAGCAGATCATGGCCGTCGCGCCGCTCCAGCGCACTCTGGCGCAGGAATACCTCCGCCCCCAGGCGGGCGGTCATGTCGCGCACGCGCTGCACCAGCACATAGTCGTCCAGCCGCGAGGCGTCGATGTAGCTGCGCATCAGCGCATCGCCGAAGCCGTGGAACCTGCCCGGCAGGCGCACGCTGGCGCGCTGGCTGCGGCGTTGTTCGGCACGTTCCGGTGAATCGGCGTGGATCGAGGTATCGATCAGCGCCAGCTGCAGCACGCGCTCCGGCGCAATGCGCAGGATCTGCTGGGCAACGAAGCCGCCCAGTGAGAAACCAGCCAGCGCAAAGCGCTCCGGTGCCTGTGCGAGCACGTCCTCGGCGACCGCTTGGAGGGTCTCGCCACGGGTCTGGTCGCCTACCGTGCAGTCAGCGATGTCGGCCAGGTCGGCCATCTGCGCGCGCCACAGCTCGGCATCGTTGAGCAGGCCGGGCAGCAGCAACAGGGGGATACGGTCGGTCATGGAGATATTGTCGCGCCGGCGGGGTGACGGCACCATGCCGCAACGGGTGATTGCACTGTAGAGTCGAGCAAGCTCGACTCTACGACACGGACGCGACCATGGCAGACCCCTACAACAGCGGCACCCCTTCCCCGCCGGCACTGCGCTTCGACGATGCGCTGGTCACCACCGCCTTCGAGCTGCCCGGCCATCGCGTGGTGCGCAACCTCGGCGTGGTACGCGGCATCACCGTGCGCTCGCGCTCGATCGTCGGCAATTTCCTCGGCGGCATCCAGACCCTGTTCGGCGGCAACATCACCATCTACACCGAACTGTGCGAACAGGCCCGCGAGGAAACCTACCGCGACATGGTCAAGCACGCGCGGCAGCTGGGCGCCAACGCGATCATCGGCATGCGCTACGACGCCACCGATGTGATGACCGGGCTGACCGAAGTGCTGTGCTATGGCACGGCGGTGGTGGTAGAGCCGGTGCGGTGATGCAGCCGCCAAGCGTACGCAAAAGCAGCCGAGCGTAGGCTCGGCTCTACAGGAATTACGCCACCGGCGGCACGTCGGGCACCTCGACCTGCTGCACCGGCAAGGTCACCATCATCACCGTCGGGTCGTCCGGGTCGAGTCGGGTCTTGAATCCCAGGCTCTGGCACATCGCCAGCATGGTGCTGTTCTCGCGCAGCACCTGGCCTTCGACCACGTCCAGGCCCAGCCACTTGGCGTACTCGATCATGATCGCCATCAGCCGCCAGCCGATGCCGTGGCCCTTCAGGTCCGAGCGGATCAGGATGCCGTACTCGCCGCGATGATAATCGGCATCGGCGTGCAGGCGCACGGCGCCCAGCATCTCGCCGCTGCGCGGTTCGATCGCTACCAGCGCGATCGAGCGCGCGTAGTCGAGCTGGGTCAGGCGCGCGATGAACTCGTGGCTGAAGTGCTTCACCGACTGGAAGAAGCGCAGGCGCAGGTCCTCGTCGCTGACGCGGGCGAAGAACGCACGGAACAGCGCGTCATCCTCCGGCCGCACCGGGCGCACGAAGGCCCGGCCGCCATCGGACAGTTCGATGGTGCGCTCCCACTCCTTCGGATACGGAAACACCGAAAAGCGCGGATGGCCACGGCCCTTGTGCAGGATGCGCGACGGTGCCACCGCCACGCGTGCGTCGAGGGCAAGGATGCCCTTGCTGTCGACCAGCAGCGGGTTGATGTCCAGCGTGCGCACTTCGGGAATATCGGCGGCCAGCTGTGCCAGCTTCACCAGTGCCAGCGCCAGCACGCGTTCGTCGGCAGCCGGTACATCGCCGTAGGCCTTGAGGATGCGCGAAGCACGGGTCTGGCCGATCAGCTCGTGGGCCAGGCGCAGGTCCAGCGGCGGCAGGGCCAGCGCCTTGTCGTTGATCACTTCGACGGCGGTGCCGCCACGGCCGACCACGATCACCGGGCCGAACGTCGCGTCATCGGCGATGCCGACAATCAGTTCGCGCGCCTTCGGGCGGACGATGGTCGGCTGCACCAGCAGGCCATCGATGCGCGCATCCGGCCGCAGCTGGCGCGCACGCGACAGGATCGCGTTGGCCGCGCTCTGCACCGCCGGCAGCGTGGACAGGTTCAGGCGCACACCATCCACTTCCGACTTGTGCGGAATATCCGGCGAGAGAATCTTCAGCGCAACCGTGGCACCGCGTTCCAGCAGCGGCTGCGCAAGGTCCATCGCCTCGTGCGCATCACGCGCGTGCATCACCGGCGCGGACGGGATGCCGTAGGCCTTGAGCAGCTCATGCGTGGCCAGAGGGTCCAGCCACTGCTGGCCATTGGCCAGCGCGGCATCGACCAGTGCGCGCCCGGTGCCCGTGTCGACGCTGAAGTCCTGCGGCAGGCTGGGCGGCGTTTCCATCAACGCGCTCTGTGCCTCGCGATAGCGCACCAGATGCTGGAAGCCACGTACGGCTTCGGCCTCGGTCGGATAGGTCGGCACCCGCGCCGCGTTGAGCGTGGCGGTGGCCTGGTCATCGTTGCCCAGCCACACCGCGAACACCGGCTTGTCGCGATGATGGCGCGGGCGTAGGCCGAGCGTGCGGGTGAGGGCCTGCGCCGCGTCTGCGGACGAGGTGAATGCGGTGGGTACGTTGACCACCATCACCGCGTCATTCTCGTTGTCGGCCAGCAGCGCTTCGATGGCCGCGGCATAGCGGTCACCATCGGCGTCGACCACGATGTCCACCGGATTGCTGCGCGACCAGCCCTGCGGCAGCACCGCGTCGAGTTTCTCGACCGTGCTGTCGGACAGGTTGGCCAGCGTGCCACGCAATGCGATGAGTTGGTCCACGGCCAGGCGACCGACACCACCACCATTGCTGAGGATGGCCAGGCGGCGACCGGGGAAGGTGCCCAACCGCCCGAGCGATTCGGCGGCGGTGAACAGTTCGTCCAGCGCACCCACGCGCAGCAGGCCGGCACGATTGAAGGCCGCGCCGTACACATCATCGGCACGCGCCAGGGCCTGCACATGGGTATCGCGGCTGCCCGGCTGCACGCGCTCGGCGCGACCGGACTTCACCACCACCACCGGCTTGGCGCGGGCGGCGGCACGCGCGGCCGACATGAACTTGCGCGCGTCCTTGATCTGCTCGACATAGAGCAGGATGGCGCGGGTGCGGTAGTCGGTGGCGAAGTAGTCGAGCAGGTCGCCGAAGTCGACGTCCATCGTGTCGCCCAGCGAGACCACGGCGGAGAAGCCCACCGAGCGCGCCACGCCCCACTCCACCAGCGCGGCGGCAATGGCCGAGGATTCGGAGATCAGGGCGAGGTCGCCGGCCTGCGGGAAGTGCGCGGCGATGCTGGCATTGAGTCGCGCGTGCGGCGCGATGACGCCCAGGCAATGCGGCCCGAGGATGCGCAGGCCATGCTTGCGCGCCACCGCCTCTACCTGTGCGGACAACGAACCCGGGCCTTCGCCCAGGTGCGCGGTGAGGATGATCGCCGCCTGCACGCCCCGCTCTGCAGCGGTACGCACCACCTGCGGCACGATCGCCGCGGGCGCGGTGATCACCACCAGGTCGGGCACCCAGTCCAGGTCCTTCAGCCGCTTGATCGTGCGGATGCCATCAATTTCGGCGTGCCGCGGGTTGATCCACGCCACCTTGCCGGGGAAGCCGGTGCTGCGCAGGTTGCGCATCACCGCGCGGCCGGCCGAACGCTCACGCGGGCTGCCGCCGATCACCGCGACCGACTGCGGACGGAAGACGGACTGCAGGTGGTAGGTACTCATGCGCCTACGGTACCCAAAAAAGGGGACGGAGGGGATTAAGTCGTTTGTGCCACAAACGACTTAATCCCCTCCGTCCCCTTTTTGTTCTGCGTGCCGACCAAGGTCGGCACCTACCAGAGCACGGTGGCTCCGGCTTACAACAACGTGCCGTGCAGGATCATCGCGGCGATGCTGAAGTAGATCACCAGGCCGGTCACATCCACCAGGGTGGCCACGAACGGGGCCGAGGCGCTGGCCGGGTCGAAGCCGAGCCGCTTCAGGATGAAGGGCAGCATCGAGCCGGACAGCGAACCGAAGGTGACGATGCCGACCAGCGCGGCACCGATGGTGATCGCCAGCAGGATCCAGTGCTCGCCGTAGTCATGCAGGCCACCCAGCTGCCAGATCACGATGCGCACGATCGCCAGGCAGCCGAGGATGGCACCCAGCACCATGCCGGTCGGGATCTCGCGGATGGCCACCTTCCACCAGTCGCGCAGGCGCAGTTCGCGCAGCGCCAGGCTGCGGATCAGCAGCGAGGTGGCCTGCGAGCCGGAATTGCCGCCCGAACTCATGATCAACGGGATGAACAAGGTCAGCACCACCGCGCGCGCCAGTTCGTCCTCGTAGTGCTGCATCGCGCTGGCGGTCAGCATCTCGCCCAGGAACAGCACGCTCAGCCAGCCGGCGCGCTTGCGCAGCATCTCTAATAAGCCGATCTGCATGTACGGCTTGTCCAGCGCTTCCATGCCGCCGAACTTGTGCGCGTCCTCGGTGGATTCCTCGATCAGCGCATCGAGCACGTCGTCCACGGTGACGATGCCGAGCATCTGCTGCTGCGCATCGACCACCGGGATCGCCAGCAGGTCGTGGCGGCGGATCAGACGCGCGACTTCTTCCTGGTCCATCAGCGCGTTCACCGTCACCGGCGGATTGACCTGGGCCACGTCCAGGATCGATTCCTCGGGCAGGCCGGTGATCAGCCGGCGCATGGTCACCACCTGCTGCAACTGCTGGCTGGCCGGCTCCAGCACGTAGATCGCGTACACCGTCTCGCGGGTACGCTCGACCTGGCGGATGTGCTGCAGGGTCTGCGCCACGGTCCAGCTGGCGGGTACCGCCACGTACTCGGTGGTCATCAGCGCGCCGGCGGTGTTCGGCGGATAGCTCAGCAGCTTCTGGATGGCCTGGCGGGCGTCGGTGCCCAGCAGTGGGATCAGCCGCGCGCGTTCTTCCTCATCCAGCTCGTGGACGATGTCGGTCGCGCGGTCATCGGCCATCAGACCGAGCAGGGCGGCGGCGCGCGCCGGCGGCAGCGCGGCCACCAGTTCGCCACTGCGGTGCAGTTCCGGCGCTTCCAGCATTTTTACTGCACGCGGCAACGGCAGCGCGGCCAGCGTTTCCGCGGCGCGGGCCAGTTCCAGTGTGTTGAGAAATTCCACCGCATCGGCGGTGTTGTAGTTCGCCAGCGGTGCAGCCAATGCGGCGGCATCGGCCACCGGGCGCAGCAATTGCTTCTGGTTCATCGGTTTTGCCTTGTGGGGGTGCGACCTCGCGCAACGCCAACGCAGGCAAACCGTCCCGATGTCAGGCGGTGGCCATCGCTGGCGTCGAACGAGGTCGACTTCTACTGTCGCTGGACATGGGTTGGGGACTCCGGAATGCGCGTGCCGGCGGTGCGCCGCCAGCGGCGGGCAGTCTGGACCCGCGGGCCATGCAGGTCAACCCGGCAGCCCCGCACCGAAGCCTGGCCGGTTGTTCTCGTGCGTACACAGACCGGCGCGCATAATGTCGCGGTGGTGCTCACCACGCCCTACCCCACCCGAACGGACGCACTGCGGGCTTCCCCGATGACCAGGTATTCCCATGCATAGCGGCGGTCTGGAACTGGCCCTGGTGCTGCTGCTGGCGGCGGTCATTGCCGTGCCGGTGTTCAAGAAGTTCGGCTTCGGCGCGGTGCTGGGCTACCTGGCGGCCGGCGTGGTGCTGGGCCCGGACGGGCTGGGCTTCGTGCAGGACGCCGACCGCATCCTCGGCGCGGCCGAGATCGGCGTGGTGATGCTGCTGTTCGTGATCGGCCTGGAGCTGTCGCCGGCACGCCTGAAGGTGATGCGGCGCTCGGTGTTCGGCGCGGGCGCGGCGCAGGTGGCGATGTCCGGGCTGGTGCTGGGCGGCCTGCTGCTGCTCGACCACTTCCAGTGGAAGAGCGCGCTGGTGGTCGGTATTGCGCTGGCGCTGTCATCCACCGCGGTAGGCCTGCAGCTGCTGTCCGAGCACAAGGCGATCAACAGCGACCATGGCCGGCTGGGTTTTGCCATCCTGCTGTTCCAGGACCTGATCGCGATCCCGCTGCTGGCGGCCATCCCGCTGCTGGGCGGGGCGAAGAACGAGACCCTGCGCTGGGAAGATGCCGCCGTGGCCCTCGGCGCGCTGGCCGTGGTGATCCTGTGCGGGCGACCGGTGCTGCGCAAGGTGTTCAGCATCATCGCCCGCACCCGCAGCCCGGAAGTGTTCACCGCCACCGCCCTGCTGGTGGTACTGGGCACTGCCTGGTTCATGCAGGAAGCGGGCCTCAGCCCCAGCCTGGGCGCGTTCCTGGCCGGGGTGCTGCTGTCCGATTCGGAGTTCCGGCACGAACTGGAAGCGCAGATCGAGCCGTTCAAGGGCCTGCTGCTGGGGCTGTTCTTCATCGCCGTGGGCATGGGCATCGATCTCGACCGCATCGCCGCAGAGCCGTGGCTGATCGCCGCCGGCGTGGCGATCCTGCTGGTGGTCAAGTTCAGCCTGCTGTATGTGATTGGCCGTATTGCAAAGCTCAGTCCGCGGCAGTCGCTGCTGCTGGGCGGCGTGCTGTGGCTGGGGGGCGAGTTCGCCTTCGTGGTGTTCAACGAAGCGCAGCGCGCGCACCTGCTCGGCAACGCCAATCACGATCGGCTGGTGGCGATCGTCGGCCTGTCGATGGCGATCACGCCACTGCTGATGATCGCGCTGCTCAAGCTGCTCGGCCAGGAGAAGGTTCCACCGCGCGGGAGCGCCGAGGCCGACAAGGTGGCACCGGACAACCGGCCCAAGGTGCTGATCGCCGGCATGGGCCGCTTCGGCCAGGTGATCGCGCGCCTGCTGACCGCACAGAAGGTGCCGTTCGTGGCGCTGGAGGCAAACCCGGACACGGTGGCCGACCTGCGCCGCTTCGGCAACCAGCTGTACTACGGCGACCCGACCCGCCCGGAGATGCTGCGTGCAGCGGGTGGCGAACACATCGATGTGTTCGTCATCACCGTGGACGACCCGGAGACCAACCTGCGCGCGGTGCGCATGGTGCGCCGGCTGTACCCGGACGCGAAGGTGCTGGCGCGTGCACGCAACCGCCAGCATGCCTGGCGACTGATGGACATGTCGGCCGAGCCGTTCCGCGAAGTGTTCGGCACCAGTCTGGAAATGAGCGGGCGCGTGCTGACCGCATTGGGCGTGGCGCCGGACGTGGCCGAACGCCATGTGCAGCGCTTCCGTGAGCATGATGAGCAGCTGCTGCGCGACCAGTACCTGGTGTACGACGACGAGGCCGCGGTGATCCAGACCTCGCGTGATGCACGCAACGACCTGATGCATCTGTTCGAGGCCGACGCGGAAAGCGACGGCAAGTAGGCGTGCCGACCCACGGTCGGCACCCACCACAGATTGCGGTTGCCGGCCAGCGGCCGGCACGACCCTTTTCCAGGAATCAGCCGTTGTCGCGCAGGAACCGCGCCATCGAGGAAACGCCCGGCACACGCGGCTCGAATTCGCCGGCCACGTCGATGAAGCCGCGCATCACCGCGATCTCGCGCGGACTGCGGTTGAGGCTGTCGCGCGCTTCAGGATCGGCGCCGGCGCGCAGCAGGCGCTGCACCAGCAGCGGCAGGCCATGCAGCGCGGCCAGATGCAGCGGGCCGAAGCCGCGCGGGTCGCGTACGTCCAGGCTTACGTCCTCGTCCAGCAGGC
This sequence comes from Stenotrophomonas maltophilia group sp. RNC7, assembly GCF_030910085.1. Lineage (NCBI taxonomy): Bacteria > Pseudomonadati > Pseudomonadota > Gammaproteobacteria > Lysobacterales > Lysobacteraceae > Stenotrophomonas > Stenotrophomonas maltophilia group sp. RNC7. Next base: position 8,116 of record NZ_JAVFVN010000412.1, read on the forward strand.
GCTCCACTGCGGCCATCACCACCTGCTCGTCGCAGGCGGTACCCGGCTCGGCGCGCGCGCCCAGCAGCAGCAGCAGCGGCGTGACAGAACCAGCGGCGGCCTGGTCCGGTTCGGCGCCGGCCAGCAGCAGGGTGTCGAGCAGCGCCAGCAGGCGCGAGCGGTCGCGGGCACTGAAACCGTAAAGCGCGGCACAGTGCAGCGGACCCAGCTGCTGCGCGTCACCGGCATGCACGTCGGCACCCGCCGTGAGCAGGCGCGCGACGATGTCCGGAAGGCCCAGCGCGGAGGCCAGCATCAGCACCGTCACGCCACCCGGCAGGCGGTGTTCCAGCTTGGCGCCAGCGTCGAGCAGGGCCGAAACGATGTCCACCTGGCGCATGCTGACCGCCGCCGACAGCGGCGTCGCGCCACTGGCCGCCGCGTGCTGCGGATCGGCGCCGCGCGCCAGCAGCAGGTCGGTTACCGCCAGGTGGCCGCCACCGGCAGCACGCAGCAGCGCGGTGCAGCCCTGTGCGTCGACGGCGTCGACGGCGAAGCCCAGATCGATCAGGCGGCGCACGGCATCGACGTCACCGGCCATTGCGGCGGCCGGTAGATCGGCCTCGCGCAGGGTGCGGCGCGGCAACGGCCACACCCGCCAATCGAGCCAGTCGGCCAGATCGCGGCGACCGATCGACAGCGCCACGCCCAGCGGTGTCTGGCCGTCGGCGGCACGTGCTTCCGGCGAGGCACCATGCTGCACCAGCAGCTTAAGCGCGCCTTCGCGGGCCAATGCGGTGGCCAGGTGCAGTGCGGTCATGCCGTGGCTGTCGCGTGCCTCGCGATCAACGCCGGCCTTGAGCAGGGCCTGCTGCAGCCGCAGCCACCCCAGCCGCACCGCCAGCGACAGCGGCGGATCGCCCGCCGGCGAGGCGGCGAACGGATCGGCGCCACGCTCAAGCAGTTCCAGTGCCAGCTGTTCCAGGCCACGCGCGGCCTGGTCGTGCTGTGCGCAGGCAGCAAGGAAGCGTGCCAGGCCACCGCGTCCGGCCGGCGACAGGCCACGCTGCAGCATGACCTGCAGCGCCGGCACCGCGTCGATGCCGCGCGACAACAGCGCGAACATCGGTGTGTCGGAACAGGCGTCACGCACGTAGGGATCGGCGCCGTGGCCCAGCAGCCAGTCCACCGCACGCGGTTCCAGCGCCAACTCCGGATCGAGCAGCAGCCCGCCCAGTTCCTCCGGCTGGCACAGCCTGGCCAGCGCCGCCATGCCGTCGGTATTGCCGAAGCCCAGGGCCTCGCGCAGCAGGGTCAGCGGCGGACGGTCCGGCAGCAGACCGCTGGCACTGGCCGCTTCGCCACGATCGGCCAGGCCATCACTGACCGCGGCCGGCAACGGATAGGACGGGTCCAGCAGGGCTACGATCGCCCAGCGGCCGGCTTCGGCGGCGTAGTCCACCGCACGGCGGCCGAGCGGATCGGTGGCATCGGCCGCGATGCCCAGTTCGACCAGGCGCTTGATCAGCAGCGGCGAGACATCCTCGGCCATCGCCGCCAGCTGCACCGCATTGCGGCCTTCGCCGTCCACCGCGACCAGGTCCGGCTTGTGCGGCAGCAGGTGCTCGATCACGGCGGCGCGACCGGCACGGGCCGCTTCCAGCCACGGCGTACGCCCCAGTGCATCGCGCGCCTCCAGATTGGCGCCCGCGCCGAGCAGCACGCCGATGATCTCGACATGGCCGGCCAGGGCCGCCTCATGCAACGCACTGCGGCGCTGGCGATCGCGGGCGTCGGCCCGTGCCTTGTGCTTGAGCAGCAGCTGCACGCCCGCCGGATCATCATCCTCGGTGGCGGCGGCGGCCAGCAGCACCGGGGTGCCATCGGCCGGTTCGCAGCGTGCACCGCGTTCGAGCAGGAAGCGGGCCAGACGCCAGTTGCCCACCTGGCAGGCCACCGCCAGCGGCGACCAGCCATCACGGTTCAGCGCATCGACTTCGGCAGCGGCATCGCGCAGCAGCGCGGCCACCCCCGGGTCGGAACTGCGTGCGGCATGGTGCAGCGGGGTGTTGCCATCACTGTCGGTGGCACGCGAGTCGGCGCCGTTGGCGAGCAGGGTCATCACCGCTTCGGGGCGGCCATGCCAACTGTCGCGGGTCGCCGCCAGCAGCGGGGTCATGCCCCGGTGCGGCGCATTCACATCGACGCCGCGGGCAATCAGTTCGCGCAGCAGGCGCAGGTCCGGCAGCACCGCGGCCAGCACCGCCAGGCTCCGCTGGTCACGCCAGTTCGGGTCCGGCAGCGCATACGGATCGGCACCGGCCTGCAGCAGCTGCAGGCCCCGGTCGATGCGGCCCTGGCGGGCGGCCTCATACAGCGCCGGTGTCAGTTCCTGCGGCGCCATCGCCTCCAGCGGCACGGTTTCGGCCGCCGCTGCGAACATCGGTTCGGGTGCAGCGCTGGACGCCGCCAACGGGCTGGAGCGCAGCGACACCAGCGGCGCGGGCGCGACCCGCTGCAGCAGCAGGTGCAGCACCGGCGACAGCAGTACGACCGCCAGTGCGGCGGGCCAGCGCGCGCTTTCCGGCAACAGGCCCGGCCAGGCCGGCAGCACCACCAGCGCGGCCAGCGCAATGACCAGCGCGGCCACTCCGAGGCCACGCCAGGCAGTCAGGTCGCGCCCCGCCAGCGCCTGCCAGTGCTGGGCCAGGCTGCCATCCAGGCGTTCGACATCGTTCCACAATGGCCAGGTGCGCCAGGCCGCCAGCAGGCCGGCACTGACCAGTACGCTCAGGCCAAGCACTGCCGCCAGGCTGCCGCTGTCACGCAGCGCTGCGAGCGGCCAGGCCAGCAGCAGCGCCAGCAACAGCGGCGCGGCTGCCCACAAGGCCAGCAGCGCCGGCAGGTCCTGGCGTGCGACCACCTTCAGCGGCAGCAGCGCGCGGCTGCGGCGCCACCACGATATCGCCAACGCGAACGCGGGCTGCGCCAATGCGGCAAGGACCGCACCCGGAACGCCGCCCACGGCGGCGCCCAGCGCCAGCACCGCGCCCGCGGCGAAGGCAATTGACAGAATGCGCGGACGGGAGGCGTCAGTCATAGTGGCGCGGCATCAGGCTGGCCACCGACGGCGGCACCTGCAGGTAGAACCCGCGCTCGCTCATTTCGCTGCGGACCTTTTCCGGGTCAGCCTGCGCCAGGCGGCGCTGGGCATCCAGGGCCACCTCCAGCACGAAGGCGAGCGTCCCCAGCGAGGTGAGCAGCGGCGCGGGCAGCGCGCTGAAATCATCGCGTCGGGGAACGTAGACGTAGGTGTCCGGCTTGAGTTGGCTTTTATAGACGTAGGCGTGCATGTCCGCGGGACGATAACCCGGGAAGAGCCATGATTGTGTCGGAAAGCCGACACCGGGGAAAGCCGTCAGCCGGCGATGGCGGCGCGATCGGCGGCGTTTCGCCTGCGGGGTTCAGCAATGTGGCGGCGACGTTCAGGCTGCGCCGCCGCCACACCGGCGCTTACTTGACCTTGGCGTAGGTGCCCTTCAGCGCGACACCCGCGAGGATGGCACCGGCGTAGCACTCGTAGTTGGTGCTGCTCTTGAACTCGTTCTTCTTGTAATAGCTGACGATGTCGACCACGGCGTTGGCGCCGCGCGACTTGGCACCGTCCTGCAGCGCGCGCAGTGCCGACAGCGCAACCCAGCGGCAGGCCTCGGCATCGCTCTTGTTGGCGGCGTTGGTCTTCTTGTTGGTCACGTCTTCGCCCAGGCGCTGCTGCACGCTGACCGGCTGGCCGGCCAGGTAGAAGCGCACGCTGCCGTCGATGCCGGCGTCCTTGGCGGCCTGCGAATTGACCAGTTCCTGCAGGGACTGTTCGACACGCGTGTCGCGGGCGGAAGCGGTGGAAGTCAGGGCCAGCAGCGCGGTAGCCGTGGCGATCATGAGAGTGCGGCGCATCGGAACATCTCCTTGTCGAGGGTGCGGGGGTAACGGGAACGGTGTGTTGGCGCAGTGGATCACTCGCTCCAGCGGCGGAACACCAGCGAGGTGTTGATGCCGCCGAAGGCGAAGTTGTTGCTCATCACGTACTCGGCCTGCAGTTCGCGGCCCTGCCCGGTGATGAAGTCGAGCTGGCCACAGCGCGGGTCGACCTCGGCCAGGTTCAGGGTGGGCGCGAACCAGCCGGCACGCATCATCTGGATGCTCACCCAGGCCTCGAACGCGCCACAGGCACCCAGCATGTGGCCGACGTAGCTCTTCAGCGAGCTGATCGGCACGCGGCTGCCGAACACCTGTGCGGTAGCCTGGGTCTCGGCGATGTCGCCGTGGTCGGTGGCGGTGCCATGGGCGTTGACGTAGTCGATCTGCGCCGCGTCCAGGCCGGCGTCCTCCAATGCCAGGCGCATGGCCTGGGCCATGGTGTCGGCACTGGGCTGGGTGACGTGCTGGCCATCGCTGTTGGTGCCGTAGCCGACCACCTCTGCAAGGATGGTGGCGCCGCGCGCCTGCGCGTGTTCCAGGTCTTCCAGGATCAGCGTGCAGGCGCCCTCGCCCAGCACCAGGCCATCGCGGCCGGCATCGAACGGGCGTGGCGTGGTCTGCGGCGCGTCGTTGCGCACGCTGGTGGCGAACAGCGTGTCGAACACCGCTGCAGCGGTGGCATCGAGCTGCTCGGCACCGCCGGCCACCATCACCGTCTGCTTGCCGCTGCGGATGGCTTCATAGGCCGCGCCCACACCCTGGCTGCCCGACGTGCAGGCGCTGGAGGTGGTGTACACGCGCCCGGACAGGCCGAAGAACACGCCGATGTTGACCGGCGCGGTGTGGCTCATCATCTTCAGGTAGGTCGTGGCGCTGATGCCATCCGTGGTGAATTCGTTGAGCATGCGCCCGAATTCGCCGGTGGCCTCGTGGCTGCCGGACGAGGAACCATAGGCCACGCCGGTACGGCCACTGCGCAGCACCGGATGCTCATGCAGGCCTGCCTCGCGCAGCGCCACCTCGGTGGCGCGCACCGACATGATCGCGACCTTGCCCATCGAGCGGGTGGTCTTGCGGTTGTAGTTCGGCGGCAGCTCGAAGTCCAGCGCCGGCGCGGCCAGCTTGGTGTTCAGCCCGGCATAGACATCCCACTCGGGCATCGCACGCACCGCGTTGCGGCAGCTGCGCAGGTGCGCTTCGATGGTGGGCCAGTCGTGGCCGAGCGGACTGACGGCGGCGGCGCCGGTGACCACCACGCGACGATCGGCGGCCATCAGAGCATGCCTCCGTTCACCGAGATCACCTGCCGGGTGATGTAGCCGGCCGGTTCGGACAGCAGGAACGCCACGGTAGCCGCCACTTCGTCCGGGCGGCCAACGCGGCCGGCGGGAATCAGCTTGAGCGCGTGTTCAACCACTTCGTCGTTGAGCATTTCGGTCTCGATCAGGCCCGGGGCCACGCAGTTGACGGTGATCTGGCGGCTGGCCAGTTCCAGCGCCAGGGCCTTGGTGGCGCCGATGATGCCGGCCTTGGCGGCACTGTAGTTGACCTGCCCGCGGTTGCCGGCCAGTCCGGAGACCGACGACAGGGTGACGATGCGGCCCGGCTTGCGCCGCCGCACCATCGGCATGATCAGCGGATGCAGCACGTTGTAGAAGCCATCCAGGTTGGTGTGGACGACCTGGTCCCAATCGTCCGCTGACAGCGCCGGGAAGGCGCCGTCACGGGCGATGCCGGCATTGCAGACCACGCCGTAATACGCGCCATGTGCCTCGACATCGGCTTCCAGCGCGGCCCTCGCGGCCTCGCGGTCGGCCACGTCGAACACCAGTACGCGGGCCTGCTGGCCCAGTGCCTGGATCTCGGTGACCACCGCCTGTGCTTCATCCACGCGGCTGCGGCAATGCACCACCACGTCGAAGCCATCGCGCGCGATGCGCAGCGCGATGGCCCGGCCGATGCCCCGGCTGGCGCCGGTCACCAGCACGCTTCGATTCCCTGTCATGCCTGTCCACTCTCCAGATAGGCCATCGCGTCGGCCGGTTCGAACACCGAGACGTTGGCTGTCGCCCATTCTTCCTCGCCTGCCAGGATGCGGCAGGCGAACATCCCCAATCCATTGTCACCCAACAGCTCGCAGCGCGCCTGTACGCGCAGCCGCGAACCGCTGGGGAAGCTGCTGCGCGCGCTGCTGTAGCGGCGGCTGCCGAGCAGGAAGCCCAGCTGCGGTGGCCTGCCGGCCGCACGCGCGCGGCAACCGGCCCAGGCCGCGATGGCCTGCGCCATGTACTCGATGCCGACCCATGCCGGCACCTGGTCATCCTCGACGAACAGGCCGGCCTCGGGCACCACCAGTTCGGCCTCGATGGCGTCCTGGTCCCATTGCGTGATGCGCTCCAGCAGGCACATGTCCTGGCGGTGCGGCACCACGTCTTCGATCGCGTACAGCGTGTTCATCGACGCTCCAGTGCCAGCACGGCATTGCTGCCGCCGAAGGCGAACGAATTGCTCAGCACCCGCCGTGGCGGCTGCGCAAGGCGCGTGCCCGGTGCGACCAGCGGCAGCACCGGCAGTGCCGGGTCGGCCACGCCGTCCCACCAGTGCGGCGGCAGCAGCTGCTGCGGGTTCTCGGCCAGCACGATCCAGCACAGCGCCGCCTCGATGGCACCCGAGGCACCCAGCGTGTGGCCGGTCAACGGCTTGGTCGAACTGGCCGGCACGTGGCTGCCCAGCACCTGCGACACGGCCAGGCTTTCCATCGCATCGTTGTGTCCGGTCGCGGTCCCATGCAGGTTCACATAGTCCACTTCACCGGCGGCCCAGCCAGCACGCTGCAGCGCCTGCTGCAGGGCGTCGATGGCACCCAGGCCCTGCGGGTCCGGGGCGGACATGTGATGGGCGTCGGCCGACTCGCCCCACCCCGCCAGGCATACCGGGCCGGGTTCGCGGGTGAGCAGGAACAGCGCGGCGCCTTCGCCGATGTTGATACCGGTACGATGCTGCGAGAACGGATTGCAGCGTTGGGCCGAGACCGATTCCAGCGCGCTGAAGCCGGCCACGGTGAAGCGGCACAGCGAATCGGCGCCACCGGCGATCACCGCATCGACGATGCCGGCGCGCAGCATGCGTGCGGCCGACATCAGCGCCTTGGCACTGGACGAGCAGGCAGTGGACAGGGTCCATGCCGGCCCCTGTGCGCCACTGCGCTGGCGCACGAACTGCGCGGCGGTGCCCATTTCCTGCTGGGCGTAATCAAAGCCCTGCGGCCACTGGCCCTGTTCGGCATGGCTGCGCAATGCCTGCTCCGATTCACCAATGCCCGAGGTGCTGGTGCCCAGCACCACCGCTACGCGCTCGGCGCCATGGCGGGCGATCGCCGCGGCCACTGCCGGCGCGATCTGAGCCAATGCCACGTCCAGCAGGGCATTGTTGCGCCCGCGCAGGGCCACCGGCAGGTCATCCAGCGCCGGCAGCGGCGTGCGTACTTCTCCCAGCGCCAGGGTGCGCCCCGGCAACAGGCTGTCGTTGTCGCTGAGCCCGCCCGGCGCGTCGGCGAACAGTGCCGACGTCACTGCGGCGCGGCCAGCGCCGAGTGCACAGACCACACCCAGGTCGTTCAGGTAGATCGGTGCGCTCATCGGTCCGGCCCGGCCATGTCGATCGATTCGATGCGCAGCGCATAGCCTTCGGCGCGGTTGTCCAGCTGCACGCTGCCATCGTCCAGCCGCTGCAGGTGCAGCCACACGGTGCCCTCACGCGACAGGCTGCGCTGATGGCCATCATCACTGACCTGCCAGCCCGGCGGCAGCACGGCGGCAATGGCCGCGGTCGGCCACAGCGCGAACTGCAGGTCATCCAGCACGCGCTCGGCGCGCACCTGCGGTGGCAGCCATGGCGCGCGCTGCTGGGTCAGCTGCTGGCCGTCCCATTGCAGGCGCACGCCGGTCTGGCCCATCGCCTGCACGGCCAGCTGCACCTGCTGGGCGTCGGCTTCCAGCAGCGCGTCGAGATCGCGCTCATGCGTGCCGAAGCGGAAATGCAGCTGCTGCTGCAGCGCCAGCGGCGTCGGCAGGCTGGCCGGCGCCAGGCGCAGCGGCGGCAGTTCCACCTGCGGTTTCGGCATGCGGCCGGCACAGGCGGCCAGCAGCAGGCACAGCAGCAGGGCCGCAGTACGGAAGATCAGGCGCTGCACAATTCCTCCAGCACGCGCATGCGGCGACCACTTTCATCGGCCACATACGGATTCTTGGTGTCCCAGGCGTAACCGGCCAGGATGGAGCTGATCATGTCGCGCACTTCGGGCTGCTGCTGCGGGTGGTAGATGATCTTCTGGAAGCCGCCCTGGTACCAGCTTTCGACGAAGCGGCGGAAGGTCTTCACGCCCGCGCGCAGCGGGATCGAGAACTCGGCCTCCCAGTCCACGGCCTGGCCGGCATAGCGGCGCTTGAGGCATTCGCTGGCGAGCTGCGCGGACTTGAAGGCAATGGTCACGCCGGAGGAGAACACCGGATCTAGGAACTCGCCGGCGTTGCCCAGCAACGCGTAGCCGGGCCCCCACAGCGAGCTGACGTTGGCCGAATAGCCGGTGATGCGGCGCACCGGCAGCACCGCCCATTCGGCGTTGGCCAGCAGGCGGGTCAGGTTGGGGTCCTCGCCGACGATGGCCTGCAGCTTCTGCAGGTCGTCACCCTCGTAGCGCTCGAAGAACGACGGCTCGGCGACCACGCCCAGCGAACAGCAGCCATTGGAGAACGGGATCGTCCAATACCAGACGTCGATGTGCTCGGGGTGGGTGGTGATCAGGATCTTGTTGCGGTCGAATTCCGCTTCGGCCGGAATGTTGTCGCGCACGTGGCAGAAGATCGCGCCGCGCACCGGGAAGTTGGACGGCGATTCCAGCTGCAGCAGCCGCGGCAGCAGGCGCGCGAAGCCTGAGGCGTCGAGGATGAAATCGGCCTCGATGCGGTACTCGCTGCCGTCCGGGCGGCGTACCGTCACCGCCGGTTGCTCGCCCGGCTCGACCGACAGCACCTCGTCGCCGAAACGCAGCGTGGCCCCCATGCGCTCGGCGCCGCGTGCCAGCACGTTGTCGAAGTCGGCGCGCTGCACCTGGTAGGTGGTGCCCCAACCCGGCGAGAACTTCTTCCTGAAATCGAACGCAGTACGCGCTTCGCCGTGCACGAAGGCGGCACCGTTCTTGTACTGGAAGCCCGCCTCGACCACGTCCTGCAGCAGGCCGGCCGCCTCGATGTACTCCATGCTCTGCGGCAGCAGGCTTTCGCCGATGGAGAAGCGCGGGAACTGCTGGCGCTCCAGCATCAGCACCTGGCGGCCCTGCTGGCGCAGCATCGCCGCGACCACGGAACCGGCCGGGCCGGCGCCGATGATCAGGATTTCAGTGCGTTCGACAGCATCCACAGCAGTGTTCATCGGTGCGTCCTTGTTGCTCGATCAAGTGGAAAGAAGGAAGTCGGAAAACAGGCTCAGGCCGGCGGCAGATCGTGCGGCGGCGGACGGAACAGCGGCGAGATCAGCCAGACCAGGCCGATGCCGAACAGCAGGGTCAGGCCGAACGCGCGCAACGCCGGGGTCTGCGACAGGCCCAGCAAGCCGAACGACAGCCAGGTGCTGGCCGCGCCCACGCACACGGCCAGCCAGGCACTGGCGTCGCCGCGGTGCTCGATCAGGAAAATGCCGTAGTCGATGCCCATGCCCAGCAGCAGCATCAGTGCCAGCACGTTGAACAGCTGCAGCGGCTGGCCGAACAGGCCCAGCAGGCCCAAGGTCAATGCGCCGGCAATCAGGGTCGGCGCGAACACGCGCCAGGCCTGGCGGCGGTAGCGCAGCCACAGCGCGGTGAACACCAGCACGATGCCGACCAGCAGCAGCCCGCCCATCAGCTTGCGGTAGTGGCCCAGCAGCTGCGAGAAGTCGGCGGTGCGATCCACCCAGCGCACACCGGGCAGGCCCTCGGCCGCGCCGCGCAGGGTGGTCAGCGCGTCGGCGCGCGACAGGTCATCGACCATCACCACGCTGATCATCTGCCCGCCGACCTGGCCCACCCACAGGTGCCGGAACGGCTGCGAGGCCGGCGAGGCCAGGAACGCTTCGGCGGTGAGTGGCGCGTCAGCGAACGGCGGTCGCTGCAGTGGCTCTCCCACGGCCTCGGACACGGCCGCAAGCACACCCGGTTCAACCTTCGCGGTCAGCGCCGCATCGGCCTGCTGGCGCGACGGCGACGGCAGCCAATCGCTGATCGCGCGATAGCCCCCAATGCGCTTCTGGTTGGCCAGTACGCGCAGGCGTTCGGTCAACGCTTCCTCACGCTGCAGCAGCTGCGCCGCGTCGGTGCCCTGTACCAGGTAGAACTGTGCCGGGCTGGGCATGCCCAGCAGCTGGCTCAAGCGGATCTGCTGCGCCATCAGCGCGGGCGGCGACGATTGCAGGCTGCGCAGGTCGTCGTTGCTGTGCAGGCGGGCGATGCCGATTGCAGCCAGTGCCAGCGTGATCACCACGAACACCGTCAGCGGGCGGCGGCCATGCAGGCGCGGGAAGCGCTCCAGCGTGTTGCCCAGCCACTGCGAGAAACGGGTCTGGCGGATCTCGCCGCCATCCAGCCACGGGAACCAGAAAATCACCGTAAGGAAGGCGGCGGCCAGGCCGACCACCGAGAACAATGCCATCTGGCGCAGGCCCGGGAACGGGGCCAGGCCCAGTGCCAGGTAGGCCAGCGCGCTGGTCAGCAGGGCCAGCCACAGGCCGGGCAGCAGGTGCCGCAGCAGTTTCCAGCGACGATCAGCCGGTTCGGCCTGGCGCGAAGCGAACCAGTGGATGCCGTAGTCCTCGGCCACGCCCACCAGCGACGCACCAAACACCAGGGTCAGCACATGCACCTTGCCAAACACCAGCACGGTCACCGCCAGCGCCACGCCACAGCCGATCAGCAGTGAGGCGGCAACCAGCAGGATCGGTCGCAGCGAACGGAACGCCAGCCACACCAGCAGCAGCACCGCGGCCAGCGAGCCCCAGCCGATCGTGTTGATCTCCTGGTTGGCCTGCACCGCCGCCGCTTCGGCGTGCAGCGGCACACCCGCATGCAGGATTTCCAGTTCTGGCGCCGCCGCCCTCGCGGCCAGCCCGGCACGTTCCAGCAGGCCGTCGAGATGGCGCTCGCCGTCAAGCTGGAACGCCGACCCCGGCGTATCGAACTGCAGTACGGCCCAATGCCTGCCCTCGGCTTCGAGCAGGCCGTCATCGCCCAGCCGCAACCCCGACCCCTGCGCCTGCTGCTGCCACCATTGCGGCCACAGCGACAGCGGGTCTTGCCGCCAGTCGGTCAGGCGCGGGGCGCCCATCGGGCCGTACAGCGCAGCCAACGCCTGCTCGGCCAACGCGCCCGGTTCGCTGCCCTGCAGCTGCTCGCGCTGGGCCGGGGTCAGCAGGCGGTCGCGGTACGGTGCGTAGAACGCGCGCGCCTCGTCGAACCAGCCTTCGATCGAACCGCTGGGCACCAGCAACGCGCTGTCGGCATCCGCCGCCATCGCCGCAGCGAACGCCGCCTGTGCGCGCTTGGCGGCGGCGCCATCCTTGCTGCCCAGCAGCACCACCACCTGGCGCGAGCTGCCGTCGGCGATGCGCCGGGTGACGTCACTCAACAGGCGGTCATGCGCGTCCTGCGGCAGCAGGGCGAGGATGTCGGTGTCGATCCGCGACTGCTGGCTCCACAGGCGCCATTGCTGCGCCCCCAACACCAGCAGGAGCACCAGCCAGGCGATGCCCAGCCAGTGCCACCAGCGCCGCAACCGGTCCGGCCCGTTCGATGCTGCCCCCTCACTCAAAGCGGCGCGCCTCGTCGGCGGTGAGCGTGGCCGGCGCTTCGCTCAGTGCACTGAACTGGATCTGCGTGCGGTCCTTGTTGGCCTCGACGATCTCGACCTGGCGCACGTAGCGGTCACCTTGCAGGGTCAGCGACTGGAACGCCTTGGCCAGCATCGCCGACTTCGGCGTCAGCCGCAGCCGCCAGCCCTGCCCTTCACGGCTGGCCGCCACGTTGAACTGGCCGGACAGCGCCTGCACGTCGCCACTCATCAGCGCGAACATGATCGCGTTCACCGAACGCATCGCCGGCTGCTGCCGCGCATCGAGCTCGACACGGGTGCTGCCATCGCGCTGGCGGCTGAGGATGCGGTCGGCGGTGACCACCACTTCGGAGGGGAACGGCTTGAGCGTGGTCCAGATCACGCCATGCTGGCGCGCGACCACGAACTGGCCCTGCGAGCGCAGCGGGTTCTTGAAGCCGCTGACCTGCTTTTCCTGGCTGAACTGGCCACGCAGCACGTCCGGCCGCGCCACCGCCTGGGTGATCACATCAATGGCGGCGTCGGCCGCCTGCACCTGCGGCGCGGCAATGAACATCAGCGCGCACAGAAGCACGCTCGAAAGGCGGACAAGGGTGTTCACGGTGCAGGCACTCCCAGGCGTTCCCACAGTACCGGCGGGCACTGGTACAGCATTTCCCTGCTGGTCGCGTCCACCGCGACCTGGATGGTCATCGCACGGGTCAGCACCTGGCCGCTTTCCACATCAAGGATCTCGTACTCGATCTTCAGCCGGTTCTCCCATTCCACGATGCGCGCAATCACGCGCAGCGCCTGGTTGAACAGCAGCGGGCGCACGTACTTCACCCGCGCATCGACCACCGGCCACAGGTAGCCCGATTCGAGCATCTGCGGGTAGTCGTAGTCGTAGCGCCCAAGCAGCGCGCAGCGCGCGATCTCGAAGTACTTGAAGTAGTTGCCATGCCAGACCACGTTCATCGGATCGCAGTCATGGAAGGCGGGGGTCAACGCAATTTCGCCAACCCGTTCAATAGCCTCATTCACCGGCATACAGCTCCCAACGTTGCGCGCGGATCTCCACCAGCAGTTCCCGCAGTTCGCGATCCAGCGCGCGGTCTTCTTCAACCAGGGCGATGCGCTGCCCCAGGTCGGCGTACATGCCGGCCAGACTGCCATGCAGCTGCGCGTTCAGGCCAACCCGTTCGCGCAGCGCCAGGCCCTGGCGGGCGGCGATCAGCATCGCGGCCACCACCTGTTCAGTCAGCTCGATCACGCGCAGGCAGTCGCGCGCGGCGATGGTGCCCATGCTGACCTTGTCCTGGTTGTGGCACTCGGTGGAGCGCGAAAACACGCTGGCCGGCAGTGTCTGCTTCAGCGCTTCGGCCGTCCAGGCCGACACGCTGATCTGCAGCGCCTTCAGGCCGTGGTTGATGGCCGCGCGCGGGCCGGTGGCCGCCGACAGGTTGGCCGGCAGGCCATGGTTGTAGCGGGCATCGACCACCAGCGCCAGCTGCCGGTCGAGCAGGTCGGCCACGTTGGCCACGGTGTTCTTCAGGGTGTCCATCGCCAGCGCGATGTGGCCGCCGTAGAAGTGGCCGCCATGCAGGATGCGCTCGCCGTCGGCATCGATCAGCGGATTGTCGTTGGCGCTGTTCAGTTCGGTTTCGATCAGCTGGCGCAGGAACGGCAGGCTGTCCTCCAGCACGCCGATCACGTGTGGCGCGCAGCGCAGCGAATAGCGGTCCTGCAGGCGCTGTTCATTGCGTGGCGGACGCTCGCTGTGCAGGTCGCTGCGCAGGCGCGCGGCGATGCGGCCCTGGCCCGGGTGCGGCTTGGCCGCGAACAGGGTTTCGTCGAAGTGGTGCGCGTTGCCGTCGCTGGCCAGCACGTTGAACGCGGTCAGGCGCGTGGCCATGCGCGCCAGGTAGTCGGCGCGCTGCCAGGCCAGGCAGGCCAGGCCGGTCATCACGGCGGTGCCGTTCATGATCGCCAGGCCTTCCTTCGGCCGCAGCTTCAGCGGGGTCATGCCGATCTTCGCCAGCACCTCGGCCGCCGGCTGCACGCGGCCATCGTGCAGCACCTCGCGCTCGCCACACAGCACCGCCGCCACGTAGGACAGCGGGGTCAGGTCGCCGCTAGCACCGACCGAGCCTTCGGCCGGAATCATCGGCAGCACATCGTGCTGCAGCAGCGTGGCCAGGCCTTCCAGCAGCGGCACGCTGACACCGGACATGCCGCGCACCAGCGATGCCAGGCGCGCGGCCAGCACCGCACGGGTCTCGACCGGGTCCAGGTAGCGGCCCAGGCCGCAGCCATGGTAGGTGTACAGGTGGTGCGGCAGTTCAGCCACCAGCGCCGGCGGGATGTTCACCGTGCACGAATCGCCATAGCCGGTGGTCACACCGTAGATCACGCCATCCTCGCGCAGCAGGCGGTCAAGGAAGTCGGCACCGCGCTGGATGTGTGCGCGGAACGCCGGCGCGTCGCTCAGTGCGGCCTGGCACTGGCGCTGGGCCAGGGCAACCACGTCTTCGATGGTCAACGGTGCATCGCCAAAGCGGCACACGGGTACGGCGTCAGTCGTCATGCGGAGCCTGATCCCAGAAGGGGAAGAAATTGAACCAGTCCAACGGGGACTGGATGACCTGGAGTTCCAGCCAGCGCGCGAAGCGCTGTGCCTGTTCGGCAAGTGCCGCGTCGCGCGAGCCACGCGGCAGCACGATGCGTTCGGCGAACTGTTCAAAAGCCACGCGATAGCCCTCGCCCTGGTGCAGGCAGGCCATGGTGTAGACCGGGCAGCCCAGCGCCGCAGCCAGCACGTAAGCGCCGATAGGGAACGGTGCGCGGTGGCCGAGGAAATCGGCGGTGACGCTGCGACCGCCCTGCACCGGCGTGCGGTCGCCGACGATGGCGACGAAGCCCCCCGCCGCCACGCGCTCGGCCAGCATCACCGCTGTGGCCGGCCCCATTCCGGTCACCTGCACCAGCTCCACCGCCGCCAGCGGGTCCAGCCGCTGCAGCAGGCGGTTGAAGCGCTGCGCATGCGCGGTGTGCACCAGCACGGTGATGCGGAACCCCGGCACCTGTTCGGCCAGCACCTGGCACAGTTCCAGGCAGCCGATGTGCGCGGTGAGGATCAGACCGCCTTCGCGGCGCGCGATCTTCTGCAGCACCAGGTCGCGGTGCAGGTGGATACGGTTGGCCGGGTAGCGCCCGCCCAGGCCGAGGATCTTGTCCAGCATCGTGTCGGCGAAGGCGAAGAAGTGGCGCAGGCTGTCGCGCCGGGTTGGCGCGCGGCCGAGCACGCCGCTGTATGCCTGCAGCCGCTGCAGGTACTGCATCGAGGCCTGTCGCCCCACACGGTTACCCAGCCAATGGCAGGCCACCACCGGCCACGCGCACAGGCGGAATGGCCAGCGCCCGAACCAGCGGTGCACCCAGCACAGGAACAGCACGCCGGCCACCGACGTCGATTCGCCGATGTCGGCCCAGTGCGGGGCGTCCTGCGCGGTCGCCATTTCAGCGCTGCCCCTGCAGGCGGCGCCACAGCAGCCGCGGTGCGCGCCAGAGCATGCCGAAGAACAGGCGGGTGTGCATGCGGCTGATGCGCACGTTGTCGCGCCACACATCGAAGTGCGACACGCCATCGGCGGGATAGGTCACGCGCGTGGCCAGGTGCTCGACCGGCAGCTGGCGCCAGTACAGGCGCACCATCACTTCAGTATCGAAATCCATGCGCCGGCCGATGGTCTCTTCACCGATCAGGCGCAGCACCGGTGGCAGGGGATACACCCGGAAGCCGCACATGGTGTCGCGCAGGTGCAGCGACAGCGTGTTGATCCAGACCCAGACGTGGGTGGCGTAGCGGCCATACAGGCGTGCCTTGGGAACACTGGCGTCGTAGGCCGGAATGCCGCAGATCACCGCGTCGGGATGCACACGCGCGGCCTCGATGAAGCGTGGCAGGTCAGCGGTATCGTGCTGGCCGTCTGCGTCGATCTGCAGCACGTGGCTGTAGCCACGCGCGCCGGCTTCAACAAAACCGGCCAGCATCGCCCCACCCTTGCCCTGGTTGGCGTCCAGGCGCAGCAGGTCGACGCCCTGGCGCTGTGCCAGCGTGCGCAGCACCGCCGCGCACGCCTCATGCGAACCATCGTCGACCAGCAGGCAAGGCAGGCCAGCGGCCTGCACACCGTCGACCACCGCCACGATGGCGTGCTCGTGGTCGTAGACGGGAATCACCACCAGTGGCGCAAACGCGGCACCGGCAACGGCCGGGTCAGTCCGCATCGGCGAAAACCACCTTGCCGCTGGCATGCACACCGTGGCTGGAGGTATAGCGGAAGGCGAGCACGTTGCGTGCGGCATCCCAGTCCAGCTGCAGGGTCAACTCATCGCCGGGGCGGGCCACGTGCTGGAACTTCACCGCGTCCATGCGCAGGAACACGCGCGGCATCGCAAATGCCTGGCGACCGAAACGCATCGCCCAGTCCAACTGCGCCACACCGGGCAGGATCGCCGCCTGCGGGAAGTGGCCCTGGAACGGTCGCAGCGCCGGGTCGAGGGTCATGCGCAGCGTGGCGCTGGCGGCGTCGCGGCGGTCCCAGACCGGCACCGGCATCAGTGGCTGGAACAGCGCCGCCAATGCCGCCTGGGTCACCTTGCCCTGCGCGTTGATCGGCAACGCCTGCACCAGGCGCCAACGGCGCGGCCGGGTCACCGCGTCATGCGCATGCGCCAGGCGCGCGCCCAGGCGTTGGCCGAGCGCACGGCGCGCGGCGTCGCCGCCCTCCAGCAGCGCCGGATCGGCCGGAACCACCACGGCGGCCAACTGCTCGCGCTGCCCGGGCAGCACCAGCACGCGCACGTCATCCACTTCGGTGTCTTCGCGCAGCGCGCGTTCCAGTGCATCCAGCGAGACGCGGCGCTCTTCGATCTTGACGATGCGGTCGGCGCGGCCCAGCAGCCGGAAACGGCCATCGGCCAAGGCTTCCACGCGGTCCTGGGTGCGCCACCAGCCGGGAGTTTCCAGATGCGCCGAGGCCACCGCCAGGCAGCCGTCGTCGATCCGCCATTGCACACCCGGCAGCGGCTGCCACGGCGGCAGGTCGGTGTCCCAGCGGCGCCAGGCGATACCGCCGGTCTCGCTGCTGCCATAGACCTCGGTCGGCGCCACGCCCAACCACTGCCGCACCTGTCGCGCCGCGTCCTCCGGCAGCGGGCCACCGGAGGAGAACACCGCGCGCAGGCGGCCATGCAGGCTGGCCCAGTCGAGCTGCTCGGGCAGGCGCTTGAGATGGGCCGGCGTCGCCACCAGCACCGTGTCGGTACCGGCCAGCGCACCCACCAGGTCTTCGTGGAAGAACCGGCGCGGATGGATCAGGCGGCCGGCGGCCAGCGGCCACAGCACCCGGAACAGCAGCCCGTAGATGTGCTGGTGGGACACCGTGCCGTGCACCTGCGCGCCCTCCAGCTGCGCGCCGAACGCGGCCTGCAGCGCTTCCACCTCGCGCGCCAGCTGGTCCAGGCGCTTGCCGATCGCACTGGGCTGGCCGGTGCTGCCGGAGGTGAACACGCACAGCTCGCAGGCGCGCTCGTCCAGCGCCTGCAGTTCGTCGTCCAGTGCCGCGTCCAGCGCCGCCAGCGGGCGGTAGTCGGCCGGCACGTCGCCCGCGAAACCGCTCACCTGCGGCTGCAGCGCCTGCAGCGTGGCCGGCAGGTTGTCAGCAGCCAGGAACACCCGCTTGCCGGCATGCCAGGCGCCGAACAGCGCCGCAGCGAAGGCCACGGCGTCATCGAAATACAGGGCCCAGTCGCGGCCTTCGGCCGCCGCAAAGGCGGCGCGCCAGCCCAGCACGCGCTGGCGGAAGCAGGCGTGGTCAACCATGTCTCCGTCGCACAGGCCGACGCTGCGCTGCGGCCGCGCCTCCAGCAGCAGCCGGTCCAGGGCAATCCACTCAGCCATGCGCGTGTGCCGCCTTCACCCGCCGCCGCACCAGCCACTCACCTGCGAACAACACGCCCATCATCACGTACGCCAACAGTCCGTTGTAGAGCATCCAGGCCCGGTCCGACGCGTACAGCGCGGTCAGCAGGGCCAGGCTGCCGTTGAGAACGAAGAAGCCGCACCACACCTGGGTGACGCGGCGGGTATAGGCCACCGCGAACGGGGGCAGGTCCGGCTCCTGCAGCCGCGCCAGGCGCTCCACCAACGGCGGCCCGAAGCGCAGGCTGGTGCCGAACACCGCCAGCATCACCGCATTGACCAGCGCCGGATATAGCTTCAGCGGCAGGGCCTGGTTGAGCACGGTGGCCAGCACCGCCAGCAGGCCGGTGCCGGCGGCGGCGGCCCACCACAACGGCTGGCGAGTGCTCAGCGCACGCAGCAGGGCCAGGGTGAACAGCAGCAGCGACAGCCAGCGCGGCTCGAAGCGGCCCATCGCCAGGTACACCAGCAGCGGGTAGGCAAGCGAAATCGCTGCCACCACGACGGTACGTGCGCGAGCCATGGCGAAGCCGCCGGCGCTGCGGTCAGGCGGCTGCCTGGTCCGGCAGCAGTCCATGCACGACATCAACGATGTCCTGCACGGTGCGCACGGCCTTGAACGCTTCCGGCTGCAGGTTGCGGCCGAGCAGTGGCTTGAGCTGCACGATCAGGTCGACCGCATCGATGCTGTCGATGTCCAGGTCGTCATACAGGCGGGCCTCGGGGGTGATCCGGGCGGTTTCAATCTCGAAGCTGTCGGTCAGGATGCTGACGATGCGTTCGAACAGTTCATTCTTGGTCATGGCTATTCCTGGCGCCGTTACGACTGGCGGGCGGCGACGAACTCGCCGAGCGCGCGCACGCTGGAGAAATGGCGACGGGTTTCTTCCGAATCGGCCGAGAGGCTGACACCGTACTTCTTCTGCAGCGCCAGGCCCAGCTCCAGCGCGTCGATCGAATCCAGGCCCAGGCCCTCGACGAACAGCGGCGCGGTCGGATCGATGTCCTCCGGCGTGATGTCCTCCAGCGAAAGGGAGGAAATGATCAATTCCTTGATCTCGTGCTCAAGTGCTTGCACGGGGCGGATCTCCAGACAGGTCGAAATAACGAGAAAGGTGCTCGGTGACGCGGCGGGCTGCCAAGGCATCCCCCCTTGGCGAGTCGTCATCGGCCAGGAAGGGCGCGATCGGGATATCTTCGCCGATCTGCAGCCGAACGTGAAAGCGACGTGAGGGGACACGATACCACTTCTGTCCCTTGGTCAACGTGGGCGGGGTGCAGGTGATCCGCACCGGGGTGATGTCCAGCCGGCCGCGGACGGCGATGTTGGCGGCCCCGCGCTGCAGCCGCGGCGGCTGGCCCGGCACGCTGCGGGTGCCTTCGGGGAAGATCACCAGGGTGCCGCCGGCGCGCACCGCCGCCACGCAGTCATCGACCAGGCCAGCGCCATCGTCATTGGAGATGTAGCCGGCCGCCCGCACCGGACCGCGCATGAACGGGTTGCGGGCCACGGCGCGTTTCACCACGCAATCGGCGTTGGGCAGCAGCGAGATCAGGCAGACCACGTCGATCAGGGTCGGGGGATTGGCCAGAACCAGCAAACCGTCGCGCTGCAGGCGTTCACCGCCCTCGATCTGGTAGGTCATCACCCCCAGCGCGCGCATCAGGCGCAGATGGCTGGCAAAGGCAACCTGAACCACGCGGCGCGCCCGGCGGCGACGGACCACCGGGTCGCGCATCAGCAGCAGCACCGGCATCACCAGCACGCCCAGCAACAGGCCACCCATGCCGAATGCGGCAAAGCTCAGGCCGGTGCCGAGCACCCGCCAGGCATGATCGAGACGGCGCAGCGCCTCAGCCACGGCGCCCCCAGCGCCAGCGCTGGCCTTGGGCCACGTGCTCCAGCGCCGGCGCACCGGACAGCAGGAAGCGGTGCAGGTCCAGCGCGTGCGGCAGCGCGCCCGGGGCGGTGGCAGTGGCCTCCGGCGCCGCCTCCCACTGCAGGGAGAGGGTCGGCTGGCCCGGCATCGGCGCCGTCAAACGCCAACACCAGGCAAAGAACGGGTCGGGTTCGTCGGCGAACGTCGCGTAAATCTCGGGAAGGCGCGACTCATACACCACCACCCGCACTTCGCGGGCGCCATCGGCGAGCAAACCGGCCGCTTCCAGGCAGGCGGTCTCGACCGTGGCCTGGCCGGCGGCCAGCGCCAGGTAGTTGCCACGGTGGCCGCGCGCGATCGAGTACAACGCAGCGATCGCGTTGTGCACCGACAGGCCGAACCCCGTCGGTGACAAGGGCTGATCGTTGGACAGCGCCCCCAGCAGCTCCATCGAACGGGCCACGTCGCCGTGGCGGCTGGCGAACACCAGCGGGACCTGGCTGTCTGCCCCCTGCCCCTCCTCGCACCAGCAGGCGGCCTGGATCGCCATCCGGCCCAGCCGCTCGATGCGCCGGCGCTGCATTGCCGGGATCTCGGCCAGCGCCGGCGTGTCCTCGCCAACCGGCGGATACGGCGCATCGGCCCAGCCCAGCCACTGGCTACGCTCGCTCAGGCCGGGCGCCCAGGCAGCCCAGTCGACGATGGAGAATTCGATCATTTAGCGAAGGTGGTTCAACGGGAGAACGATAGGCACGAGCCATTACGGCGACGCGCGGCGGCCCCCCAGTCCTGCAGCCGTGCGTCCGTCCAGGACGTCGCCGGCTGCCCCCCTGGCTGCCGGAAAGGAGCGCACGCTAGCACGTCCTGCACGGGGTGTGCAGGTTTCACATTCCCCAACACGGGAGCCGGCACCGGCGGCCCCGCTTCAAACGATCAGTGGTAACCGGTATCGGCGTGCACCTTGCCACGGAACACCCGGTACGACCACGCCGTATAACCGAGGATGACCGGCAGCAGAATGACCAGGCCAACCAAGGTAAAGCCCAGCGAGGAGGCCGGCGCGGCGGCCTGCCACAGGGTCATCGACGGTGGCAGCAGGTAGGGCCACATGCCGAGTACCAGGCCGAGGAAGCCGAGCACGAACAGGGCCAGGCTGAGCACGAACGGCGGCAGGTCGTGGCGCGGGTGGGTGGCACTGCGCCACAGCGCGGCGGCTACCGCGAGGGTCAGCAGCGGCACCGGCGACAGCCACCAGAAGTTGCCGTCGCTGAACCAGCGATCCATCAACCGCGAGTCGAGGAACGGCAGCCAGCTGCTGACCAGGCCCATCGCCGCGATCACCGCCACCACCAGCGGCCGGGTCATCTGCCGCGCCAGCGCCTGCACGCGCCCTTCGGTCTTCAGGATCAGCCAGGTGCTGCCCAGTAACGCATAGCCGGCCACCAGCGCGGCACCGGTCAGCATCGCGAACGGGCTGAACCAGGCGAACGGCCCGCCCTGATAGACACCGTCCACCAGCGGGATGCCCTGCACCAGCGTGCCCAGGATCACGCCCTGGGCGAACGTCGCCAGCAGCGAACCGAGGCCGAACGCCACGCTCCACAGCCGGCGTGACCGATGTGCCTTGAAGCGGAATTCAAAGGCCACGCCACGGAACACCAGCGCCACCACCAGCACCAGCACCGGCAGGTACAGCGCCGACAACAGCACCGCATAGGCCTTGGGGAAGGCCGCCAGCAGGCCGGCACCCCCCAGCACCAGCCAGGTCTCGTTGCCGTCCCAGATCGGCGCGGCGGTGTTCATCATCAGGTCCAGCTGCTCCTCGTCCTCGGCGAAGGGGGCGAGGATGCCGATGCCAAGCACGAAGCCGTCCAGCACCACGTACATCAGCACGCCGAAGCCGATCACCGCGAACCACGCCACCGGCAGCCAGGTCATCAGGTCCATGTCAGCGCTCCTCCAGCGGTTCGTCGGCTGCCGACAGCGGGCGCGCCGGGGTGTGGCTGCCGTGGTCCAGCGACGGCCCTTCGGCGTAGGGCTGCGGTCCGTGGCGCAGGATCTTCACCAGGTACCAGATGCCCCAGCCGAACACGAAGGCGTAGCCGACCACGTAGACGCCCAGCGACAGCGCGGTCATCCACGCGCTCTGCGGGCCGACCGCATCGGCGGTGCGCAGCAGGCCATACACCACCCACGGCTGGCGTCCCATCTCGGTGACGAACCACCCCGACAGCAGCGCGATGAAACCGCTAGGCAGCATCCAGTTCCAGCCGCGCAGCAGCCATGGCGAATCGAGCAGCTTGTTGCGCCACAGCTGGAAGGCCGACACCCAGGCCAGCAGCAGCATCAGCGTGCCCAGCCCGACCATGATGCGGAAGGCAAAGAACACCGGCGTCACCGGCGGCCGCTCGCTGGCCGGTACCGAGGTCAGCGGGTCGAAGGTGCCGTCCAGGCTGTGGGTCAGGATCACGCTGCCCAGCTTCGGGATGGCCACTTCGAAATCGTTGCGCTCCTCCTTCTCGTTGGGCAGCGCGAACACCACCAGCGGTACGCCCTCGCCTTCCCGGGTCTCATGCCAATGCGCCTCCACCGCCGCGATCTTCATCGGCTGGTGCTTGAGCGTGTTCAGGCCGTGCATGTCGCCGACGAAGATCTGCACCGGCACGGTCAGCGCAGCGAATGCCACGGCGGCGATCAGCATGCGCCGGCCCGCTTCCACGTGCGTGCCCTTGCGCAGGTACCACGCACCCACGCCACCAATCACGAAACAGGTGGTGATGAACGAGCCCAGCGCCATGTGCGCGAGGCGGTAGGGGAACGAGGGATTGAACACCACCTGCCACCAGTCCACCGGATGCACGATGCCGTTGACCATCTCGTAGCCGGCCGGCGTGTGCAGCCAGCTGTTGGACGACAGGATCCAGAACGTGGAGAACAGCGTGCCCAGCGCAACCATGCAGGTGGACAGGAAATGCAGGCGCGGCGAGACCCGGCCCCAGCCGAACATCATCACGCCGAGGAAGCTGGCTTCCAGGAAGAACGCGGTCAGCACCTCGTAGGTCAGCAGCGGGCCGATGACCGTGCCGGCCACCTCGCTCAGCCGCGGCCAGTTGGTACCGAACTGGAAGGCCATGACGATGCCGCTGACCACGCCCATGCCGAACGACACCGCGAAGATCTTCTGCCAGAAGAAGTACAGCTCGCGCCACACGGGCAGCCTCGTGCGCAGCCAGCGCCATTCGATGAAGGCCAGCCAGCTGGCCGTACCGATGGTGAAGGCGGGGAACAGCACGTGGAAACTGATGACGAATCCGAACTGGATCCGGGACAACAACAA
Source organism: Stenotrophomonas maltophilia group sp. RNC7 (assembly GCF_030910085.1). NCBI lineage: Bacteria > Pseudomonadati > Pseudomonadota > Gammaproteobacteria > Lysobacterales > Lysobacteraceae > Stenotrophomonas > Stenotrophomonas maltophilia group sp. RNC7. The sequence continues at coordinate 31,114 of NZ_JAVFVN010000412.1, forward strand.
CGCGTCCAAGGGACGCCTCCTGCCTGCGACCGGTGGGATACCGGACCACTTTAGGAGGATTTCGTTAAGACGGGATGCGACCGGGTGACGCGCTGCTTCACTTTGTCGCAGGGGTCAACCGTTCTGGTAGCTGCCAACCTTGGTTGGCACACACGCCCAACGCCGACCCAGGTCGGCCTCTACCCACCGCGATTGGAGCGGCCCCTTGCCCGGCGGGTGCCTCAGTGCCAGAAATACCAGGCCGCCGCAGCCAGCATGGCGCCAAACAACAGCACCTGCACCACCACATAACCCACGCCACCGTCGCGCGACTCAGCGGCAATGCGCTTCTGCAGCGCCTCGCTCACATCCGGCGTTTCTTCCTGCTGCGCGTGCTCACGCAACGCCTGTGCCAGCGCGCGCGCTTCCGCATCGCGAGGGTCGGTCGGTGGATTCACAGCAGCTCTCCGGCGGTGGCATGCCGCGTCAGTTCCTGCTTCAGGATCTGGCGCGCGCGGTGCAGATGGCTCTTGATGGTACCGCGCGCCAGCCCGGTCACCTGTTCGATCTCGGCCAGATCGAAATCCTCCAGGTAATGCAGGCCGACGATCAGGCGCTGCGGCGGACTCAGCCGTTCCAGTGCCGCGCCGAGCTGGCGCCCGGCCTGCAGCGCCTCGCTCAACTCGGCCGGCCCGGGGCCTTCGTCACCGATCCCCAGATCCTCCGGCACCTCCACCGCCACCATCCACTGCGCCTCCAGCCGCCGCCGGCGCAGGTGCTGCAGCGCCGTGGTGTAGGCGATCCGGGAAACCCAGGTGCGCAGCGAGCATTCAAAACGAAACCGATGCAGCTGGCGGAACACGGCAAGGAAAGTTTCCTGCAGCAGGTCGGCGACCTGGTCGCGGTCGCCCACCATGCGTCCGATCACATGCGCGCAGGTGCGCTGGTGTGTCTCCACCAGCTGCGCGAAGGCCGACTGCGAGCCATCGATGATGGCCCGCACCAGGGCCTGGTCCGCGTCCAGCGCTTTGGCGGGGGCTGCCGTCGCCGCCGTATCCTCGCGGCGACGGCCCCGCAGTGCCGACAGCGCTTCGCCGAGCAGGCTCATCTACGGGGCGCCCCCTGTGCCCGTGGCATGCGCCGGCTCAGCCCTTGCGTGCGCCGGGGCGGGTGAAGTGCCAGGCCAGCAGCTGGCCCAGGCCGGCACTGCCGACCAGCGCGGCAGCGGCACCAAAGGTCAGGTCACGCGCACCGATGGCCTCCAGCAGGGCCATGGCCAGGGCCAGGCAGACCAGGCTGATGCCCCAGCGCAGGGCGCCCTGGCGGCGGCGTTCTTCTTCCAGTACCGCCAGCGAGCGGATAACTTCCTCTGGCACGTGCGGAGCCACCAGCTTGCTGCGGGCGCGGGCATCGGCAATGGCATGAATCGCGTAGGCGATGCAGATGAAGAGGGTGATCGGGATCAGTTCCTGCATGGTCGGGCTCCTGTTCGGTGGATGATGCGGGTTCAGGAGAATGGATGCGCGACCACGGCAACCGGTTGCGCCACTTTGCCAATCCCGCTGCCATGACCTGTGGCCCCTGCCCCGGGCCGGGGCGGCTGCTACCCTTGGCCGGTTTCCTCTTCTGGTGCCGTCCGCCCATGTCCCGAGTGCTGCCCCTGTCCCTCCTGCTGTCGGCCGTGCTGGCCGCACCGGCTGCGCATGCCGCGCCGACGCCGATCACCATCGAACAGGCCATGGCCGACCCGGACTGGATCGGTCCGCCGGTAGAGAAGGCCTGGTGGTCGTGGAACAGCCAGCAGGTGGAGTACCAGCTCAAGCGCAACGGCAGCCCGGTGCGCGACACCTTCCGCCAGCCGGTGGCCGGCGGCGTGGCCGCGCAGGTGGCCGATGACCAGCGCGGCACCCTGGACGTGGCCGATCCGGTCTACGACCGCAGCCGCAGCCGCAGCGCCTTCGTGCGCAATGGCGATGTGTTCGTGCGCGACCTGCGCAGCGGCGCGCTGACCCAGCTGACCCGCAGCAACGAGCGCGCGGGCAACGTGAACTTTGCCGCGGACAACGGCGTGATCTGGCGCGTCGGCCAGAACTGGTTCCACTGGACCGCCGCCAGCGGCGTGCAGCAGGTGGCCAGCCTGAAGGCCGAGAAGGACCCGCGCACGCCGCCGAAGGCCGACGTGCTGCGCGACCAGCAGCTGCGCACGCTGGAAACCCTGCGCCGCGACCGCGAGCAGCGCGAGGCATTGAAGGACCAGGACCAGCGCTGGCGCCAGGCTGATCCGACCCGCGCACCGGGCCCGGTCTACCTGGGCGCCGACGTCGAGATCGGTGACAGCGTGCTGTCGCCGGACCTGACCCACCTGATCGTGGTGACCAAGCCGAAGGACTTCGACGACGGCCGCACCAGCAAGATGCCGCTGTACGTGACCGAGTCGGGCTACGAGGAAACCGAGGACACCCGCACCCGCGTCGGCCGCAACGGCTTCGAGCCACACACCCTGTGGTACGTGGATGTGCGCACCGGCAAGGCCGAGAAGGTCTCGCTGTCCGGCCTGCCGGGCATCAGCACCGACCCGCTGGCCGAACTGCGCCGCAAGGCCGGCAAGGATGCGCTGAAGGGCGAGCGCAGCGTGCAGGTGATGAGCGACTTCATGGGCGGCGGCATCCGCTGGAGCGCCGACGGCCAGCAGGCCGCGGTGATGCTGCGCGCCAACGACAACAAGGACCGCTGGATCATCAGCGTCAATGCTGCCGACGGCCGCGTGCAGAACCGCCACCGCCTGACCGACAACGCCTGGATCAACTGGGGCTTCAACGATTTCGGCTGGATGGCCGATGGCCGCACGCTGTGGCTGTTGTCCGAGGAATCGGGCTTCTCGCACCTGTACACCCAGGCCGGCACCGCCAAGCCGCAGGCGCTGACCAGCGGCAAGTGGGAAACCTCGGCGCCGGTGCCGTCGGCCGATGGCAAGGGTTTCTACTTCCTGTGCAACCAGCAGGCGCCGCATGACTACGAAGTCTGCACGGTCGACACCGGCAGCCGCCAGGTGCGCGAGCTGACCAGCCTCAACGGCGTGGAGGATTTCTCGCTGTCGCCCGACGGCCAGCAGCTACTGGTGCGCTACTCCGGCGCCTACCTGCCGCCGCAGCTGGCGGTACTGCCCAGTGCCGGTGGCCAGGCGCGCGTGCTGACCGACACCCGCACCGCCGACTACAAGGCACGCCAGTGGATCCAGCCGAAGCTGGTGGCAGTGCCGTCCAAGCATGGTGCCGGCGTGGTCTGGGCCAAGTACTACGAACCGGAAAACAAGGAACCGGGCCGCAAGTATCCGATCGTGATGTTCGTGCACGGCGCCGGCTACCTGCAGAACGTGCACCAGCGCTACCCGGCCTATTTCCGCGAGCAGATGTTCCACAACCTGCTGGTGCAGAAGGGCTACATCGTGCTGGACATGGACTACCGCGGCAGCGAGGGCTACGGCCGCGACTGGCGCACGGCCATCTACCGCAACATGGGCCACCCGGAACTGGAAGACTACAAGGACGGCCTGGACTGGCTGGTCGACACCCAGCAGGGTGACCGCGACCACGCCGGCATCTACGGCGGTTCCTATGGCGGCTTCATGACCTTCATGGCGCTGTTCCGTGCGCCGGGCACCTTCAAGGCCGGCGCCGCGCTGCGCCCGGTGGTGGATTGGCACAACTACAACCACGGCTACACCAGCAACATCCTCAACACCCCGGACATCGACCCGGAGGCGTACCGCGTGTCCTCGCCGATCGAGTACGCGCAGAACCTGCAGGACAACCTGCTGATCGCCCACGGCATGATGGATGACAACGTGTTCTTCCAGGACTCGGTGAACCTCACCCAGCGCCTGATCGAACTGCACAAGGACAACTGGTCGATCGCCCCATACCCGCTGGAACGCCACGGCTATGTGCGTGCCGATTCCTGGCTGGACCAGTACAAGCGCATCCTCAAGCTGTTCGAGCAGAACCTGAAGTGAGCGACGCCGCAGCCACGATCCGGATCGTGGCTGCGGTCATCCTGGATGACCGCGGCCGGGCGCTGGTGGTGCGCAAGCAGGGTGCGCGCCGCTTCATCCAACCCGGTGGCAAGCCCGAACCCGGCGAGGCGCCCCTGCAGGCGCTGGCCCGCGAGCTGGACGAGGAACTGGGCGTGCAGCTGCGCGCCGATGCCGCCATCGCGCTGGGCACGTTCGAGGACTGGGCGGTGAACGAGCCCGGCCACCGCGTGCAGGCACAGGCGTGGTGGGTGCAGGTGGACGGCACGCCGCAGGCGCGCGCCGAAATTGCCGAACTGGCCTGGGTGCCGCTGCAACCGCCGCATGGCCTGCCCTTGGCACCCTTGAGCGAACACCATATCCTGCCGGCCGTCGCCACCCGGGCGACGGCCCGCTGAGCAGGCGGGCGCCGACTGCAAGGACATCGGATGTCAATGTCGATCCCGTCGATCCCCTCGCCGCTTTCCCCGGCCTATCACGCCTGGGTGCGCCCGGTCGCACAGGCTTCGTTCTGGCTGTCACTGCTGCTGACGATCTACTTCGTGCTGCAGGGACTGGTGCTGTGGCCGCTGCAGAACCTCGCGCTGTGGCACCTGGTGGAAGGTGAAGTGCAGCTCCAGCAGATGCACAGCCTGGTCTGGCTGCTGGCGCACCCGGTGGCCGCGTCAATGATCGTCGCGCTGTTGTGCCTGGCCTCGACCGTGTCCAGTTGGGGCCTGCTGCGTGAACGTCGCTGGGGCCTGTGGAGCTTCGTGGTACTGCTGCTGCTGAGTGCCCTGACCAACTTCGCAGCCGCCTGGTGGCTGGACCTGTTCATGGGCGACTTCATTCCGTTGCTGGCCGATGACCCGGCCCTGCTGCAGGAACTGCAGCTGAAACGCTGGCTGATCACGCTGACCGTGGTCGGCATGTCGTTCGTGCTTCTCGGCCTGCAGGGCTGGCTGGCCTGGCGCCTGCTGCGCCCCGACGTGCGCGCGCGCTTCCACTGAGTTCTGCCGGGCGTGGGCCAAGGCCTCCGGCAGCGCCCGGCGTTTTGCCTTTGATCGTCAAGGAGACGACATGCTCTCATTCGCACCGTACCGCCACTGGCTGGCCTGGGCGTTGCTGCTGGCCACGCCGGTGGCCGCGGCACAGTCACCGCAATGCGGCCTGTTCAAGGCCGACGAAGGCAGCAGCACGCTGCGCGTCAGCTCATCCAACCGTGGCGAGCAGAAGCACTTCGGCAGCGCACCGACCCCGGTCGCGTTCCAGCAGATCGAAGGCAAGCTGCAGCTGGTGAATCTGGAATATGGCCTGCCCAGCGCGCTGCAGGTGCGCGACCGTGGCCGCACCCTCGAGGTGGACGGCACGGTCTACACCCTGCAGGCCCCTGCACAGTGCGCCGCAGCCGCCGCGCCGGCTGCGGGCAGCTGCCTGGCCGATGCGGCGGCCTGCCTGGACAACCGCCACGAGGCGACCCCCACCGCGCTGGCAGCGGCGTGCCGGGAAGGCGTGCCCGGGATGTGCCTGCAGCTGGCCGATCGCTGGCATGACGAGGCCAGGGCGCCGGCCACGCCGGATGAGGCGCAGCAACAGGCCATCCTCGATACCGCACTGGCCGGCATCGAACTGCCTGTGCCGTGCCGGAATGGCGGCTTCAGCAACGAGACACCGGCCTGTGCAGCGGCGCTGGAAGCGGATCCGGCGCTGCAGGAGCAGATCGTCAAGGCCGCGATGGGTGCGGCGATGGTCGAAGCGGTGAGCTCCGTGCTGTCACCCTCCACGCCGGTGGTGGTGCCGGCCGCGCAGCGCCAGCAGCTGTTGCAGTTGTGCCAGCAGGTCGGCCATGGCGGCTTCTGCAGCCGCGTGGCCGAGCTCTCGTGGGAATCCGGCGACCCCTTGCAGGCGGTGCAGGCACTGGCCACAGCGTGCGCGCCCGGCAATGACAGCGCCGCCTGTGAGCGCCTGCCTGCGTTGCAGGCGCTGGGCGCCTCGTTGCGGCCGCAGCCGGCTACGGCGCTGCCCTGCGGCACCTTCCGCGCCGCGGGTGGCCTGATGGATACGCTGGACTTCGGCGATGCAGGACGGGTCGGCATCGGCTGGGACAGCCAGCTGCGTGCCCGTGTCGAAGACGGCGACGTCCGCATCCGCCACGACAAGGGCGGCGACTTCGTGCTGCGGCCGTTGCCCGGCGGCCAGCTGCTGGGCCTGGACACGTGGACACGCTTCCAGGTGTTCGTGCCGACCGGCGAGGGCGCGAGCACCTGCAGCCCGCCGAAACACTACACGGTGCTACCGCTGCCGCAGGACTGCCCGCAGGCGCTGGCCAGCGGCGGTGCCGAAGCCTGCTGCGCGCAGGGCAAGCTGCAGGGCTGCAACATTCTTGGCAACCGTCTTGCGCTGTCCGGCCAGTGGCGACAGGCGGCAGAGCACTACACCACCGTGTGCCGTGCCGGCGTGCGCGAGGGCTGCGAGAACCTGGTCGCAGCGCAGGGCCGCAGCAGCGACGTCGACGCCCATGCGACGCTGGAGCGGCTGTGCGCCGCCGACCGCAGCGGGCGCCACGTCGCCTGCGATGTGCTGGACACCGGAAACTGGAGCGCCCTGGAGCTGGGTCGCGTCCTGCAGGAGGCGGTGGACGAAGCGACGGCCGAGGACGCTCCGGCGCCGCGCACTTCCAATCGCAAGCGCTGAGCCTGCCAGGGCCTGTCCGCAGCGTTGGCCGGGCCCTGCGGTAAAGTACGCGCCATGAACGAATTCGAGCGCGTTCGCGCCTACCTCACCGAGCTGCAGGACCGCATCTGTGCGGCGATCGAGGCCGTCGATGGCCGGGCCCGCTTCCAGGAAGACCTGTGGCAGCGTGCCGAGGGCGGTGGCGGGCGTACCCGCGTGCTGCGCGACGGCGCGGTGTTCGAGCAGGCCGGCATCGGCTTCTCCGACGTCGCTGGCAGCCGCCTGCCGCCGTCGGCCTCGGCCAACCGCCCGGAACTGGCGGGCGCCTCCTGGCGCGCCACCGGCGTGTCGCTGGTGTTCCACCCGCTCAACCCGTACGTGCCGACCACCCATGCCAACGTGCGCTTCTTCCAGGCGCAGCGCGACGGTGAAGTGGTGGCCAGCTGGTTCGGCGGCGGCTTCGACCTGACCCCGTTCTATCCGTTCGACGAGGACGTGCAGCACTGGCACCGGGTCGCACGCGATCTGTGTGCGCCGTTCGGCGACGAACGCTACGCCGCGCACAAGCGCTGGTGCGACGAATACTTCTTCCTGCGTCATCGCAACGAAACGCGCGGCGTCGGCGGTCTGTTCTTCGACGACCTGCACGGCGACTTCGAGCGCGATTTCGATTATCTGCGCGCGGTCGGCGACGGCTTCCTCGATGCGTACCTGCCGATCGTGCAGCAGCGCAAGGACACCCCGCATGGCGAACGCGAACGCGAGTTCCAGCTGTACCGCCGCGGCCGCTACGTGGAATTCAACCTGGTCTACGACCGCGGCACCCTGTTCGGGCTGCAGAGCGGTGGCCGCAGCGAAAGCATCCTGATGAGCCTGCCGCCGCGGGTGCGCTGGGAGTACGGCTTCTCGCCCGAAACCGGCAGCCCCGAATCGCGACTTGCCGACTACCTGGTGCCGCGCGACTGGCTCTGAGGGGTGTCGTCGCGCGGGACGTGGGCTCGGCGCTGGTCAGCTGCCCTTTCGCGCGATGATGGTGATGTGCCCTGTCGTCTCCAGCAGGGCAATCTGCACGTCTTCAATCTGCAGCCCGCCCTGCTGGCGGAGCGCGGCATCGAAGTCGGCGCGGCTGATCAGCTCGCGCCGAAGTACCGCCTCGAACAGGCGACCACCGCGCGCAGGATGAATTCCCACCACGGCATGGCCAGCGCGAACAGGTCGGGCATGGTCTTCCCTTGCTGGACAGTGGCCCAGCCTGACCCCATCTGCGGTTCCGGCAGCACAAATAAAAAGCCCCGCTGACCAGGGGGAGGTCAACGGGGCCGGGGAACGGGCACTTGGGGAGGAGTCCCCGTTCCGAGATCTGCTCCAGGGGATGGGAGAGATCCACAACAGGCATTGCGCCTGTCGGGAGTTATAGAAGCACTCCAAACACTAACGGTTCGTGAAGGGGCCCCATTTAATGAAATTCAATCGGGGAAACATTCATGGTCGAGTCAGAAACCCCCGACTCATGAACACATTCACGTCGTTTTCGGCCTGAAATGCCGTCAGTGCGCTTCGTCCCAGTTGTTGCCGACGCCCGTGTCGACCACCAGAGGCACCCGCAGTTTGGCCGCTTGCGACATGCGCTCCACCACCTGCAAACGCAAGTCTTCCACGAAACCGCTTTCGGTTTCGAACACCAGTTCATCGTGCACCTGCAGGATCATCCGTGCCGGTGCCCCGCTGTCGCGCAGCCACTGGTCCACATCCACCATTGCACGCTTGATGATGTCGGCGGCGGTGCCCTGCATCGGCGCGTTGATCGCGGCGCGCTCGGCCCCGGCACGCAGGCCCTGGTTGCGGGCGTGGATGTCGTTCAGGTACAGGCGGCGGCCGAACAGGGTTTCCACGTAGCCCTGGTCGCGGGCCTGCTGGCGCATCCGCTCCATGAAGTCGCGCACGCCCGGGTAGCGGCTGAAGTACAGCGCCACATAGTCCTGCGCCTGGCCCCGGTCGATGCCCAGGTTGCGGGCCAGGCCGAAGGCGCTCATGCCGTACATCAGGCCGAAGTTGATCGCCTTGGCGGCGCGGCGCTCGTTCGGGGTCACCTCTTCCAGCGTGCGCCCGAACACCTCGGCGGCGGTGGCACGGTGCACGTCGGCGCCCTGCTCGAAGGCGCGCACCAGGCCCGGATCCTCGGACAGGTGCGCCATGATCCGCAGCTCGATCTGCGAATAGTCGGCGGCCAGCAGCTGGAAGCCTTCCGGCGCCACGAACGCGCGGCGGATGCGGCGGCCGTCCTCGGTGCGGATCGGGATGTTCTGCAGGTTCGGGTCCGACGAGGACAGGCGGCCGGTAGCGGCGCCGGACTGGTGGTAGCTGGTGTGCACCCGGCCGGTGTCCGGATTGACCATCTCCGGCAGCTTGTCGGTGTAGGTGCTGCGCAGCTTGGCCAATCCGCGGTAGTCGAGGATCACCCGCGGCAGTTCATGCTGGTCGGCAATCGCCTCCAGCGCCTCTTCGTTGGTGCTGGGCTGGCCCTTCGGGGTCTTCACCACCGCCGGCAGCTTCAGCTCGTCGAACAGCACCGCCTGGAGCTGCTTGGGCGAATCCAGGTTGAAGCTGCGCCCGGCCAGCTCGGTGGCCTTCTGCTGCGCGGCCAGCATGCGCGAGGACAGGTCCTGGCTCTGGCGGCGCAGTTCGTCGGTGTCGATCCGCACGCCGTTGGCTTCGATCGTGGTCAGCACCGGCACCAGCGGCATCTCGATGGTGCGGTACACGCTGTCCAGCGCCGGCTCGGCCAGCAGCTGCGGCTGCAGCGCGCGATGCAGGCGCAGGGTGATGTCGGCGTCCTCCGCCGCATAGCGGCTGGCTTCGTCGATGCCCACCTGCGAGAACGGAATCTGCTTGGCACCCTTGCCGGCCACGTCCTCGAACTTGAGGGTGGTGTAGCCCAGGTAACGCAGGGCCAGCGAATCCATGTCGTGGCGGGTGGCGGTGGAGTTGAGCACGAAGCTCTCGAGCATGGTGTCGTCGTGGTAGCCCTGCACCTCCACGCCGTGGCGGCGCAGCACATGCAGGTCGTACTTGCCATGCTGGCCCAGCTTCTTCTTCGCCGGGTCCTGCAGCACCGGCCGCAGCGCATCCAGCACCTGCTGCATCGGCAGCTGGGCCGGCGCACCCGGGTAATCGTGGCCGACCGGAATGTAGGCCGCCCTGCCCGGCTCGACCGCCAGGCTGACGCCGACCAGGCGCGCGCGCATCGCGTCCAGCGCATCGGTTTCAGTATCGAAGCTGATCAGCTCGGCCTGCTGCAGGCGTTCGATCCAGGCCTGCAGCTGCCCGCTGGTCAGCACGGTCTCGTATTCACCCGGCGCGGACAGTGCCGGATCCAGCGTGCCGGCGGCGGGCGCCTCGACGCTGCCACGCGCGAAGCCGGCCGCAGTGCCGCGCAGGCTCGGGGTCGCCTCGCTGGCGGCCACCGGTGCCGGCACCGGCGCGCCCAGCTCCTTCAACGCCTGGGTGAAGCCATAGCGCGTATACAGCTCGGTCAGCGCCGGCACATCCTGCTCGCGCAGGGCCAGCGTGGCCGGGCTGGCGTCCAGTTCCACGTCGGTACGGATGGTCACCAGCTCGCGGTTCAGCGGCAGCCGCTCCAGGGCGGCACGCAGGTTCTCGCCGATCTTGCCCTTCATGGTCGGCGCGGCCGCCATCACCCCGTCCAGGTGCTGGTACTCGGCCAGCCACTTGGCAGCGGTCTTCGGCCCGCACTTCTCCACGCCCGGCACGTTGTCGACCGCGTCGCCCATCAGCGCCAGCAGGTCGATGATCTGATCGGCGCGCACGCCGAACTTGTCCATCACCGCCGCGTCGGAATCCATGCGGCTGCCGGTCATGGTGTTGACCAGTTCGATGCCCGGCCGCACCAGCTGGGCGAAGTCCTTGTCACCGGTGGAAATGGTCACCTTCAGGTCCTGCGCCAGGCCCTGCAGCGCAAGCGTGCCGATCACATCGTCGGCTTCCACGCCGGGGATGCGCAGGATGCTGATGCCCAGCGCTTCGACGATGCGGCACATCGGCTCGACCTGGCTGCGCAGTTCATCGGGCATCGGCGGGCGGTTGGCCTTGTACTGGTCGTACAGGTCATCACGGAAGGTCTTGCCGGGCGCATCGACCACGAACGCGACGTAGGCCGGGCGCTCCTTCAGCGTCGAACGCAGCATGTTGACCACGCCGAACAGCGCGCCGGTGGGTTCACCCTGTGCATTGGACAGGGGCGGCAGCGCGTGGAACGCGCGGTACAGGTAACTGGACCCGTCGATCAGGACTAATCTGCTCATGCGCCGATTCTACGCGCCCGTGCCTGCACCGCGGCGACACGGCGCGCACACCGCGATGGGGCATAATCAGGGCTCTTTCCAGGCAAAGGCCCCCGCCGATGAAGACCCTGATGCTGGCTTCCCTGCTCCTGCTCGCTGGCTGCGCCAGCATGGGTGGCGCGGGTGCTCCCCCGGTGGACGTCAAGGGCGCGGATGTGTCCAGGCGCACCATGGACAACGGCGATGTCATCGAGGAATACCGTGTGTCCGGCCAGCTGCGCATGGTCAAGGTGACCCCGTCGCGCGGTGCCCCGTTCTACATGTACGACAAGAACGGCGATGGCCGATTCGACAACGACAAGGATGGCGTGTCGCCGGTCTACTGGAAGCTGTACAGCTGGTGAGGTGACCGGGTCGGATCCCTGCGATCCAGTAGATCCACGCCATGCGTGGATTCACCCCAGCCCCCTAAAAAAAACAACGCCGGCACGCATCCTGCGCACCGGCGTCGGGTCCCCTCCCCGGGGAACGCTTCAATCAGCGGGTATGGATCAGCGGATGACCAGTACCGGCAGCGTGCTGCGCGCCAGCACCTCGGCAGTCTGGCTGCCCAGCAGTACACGGGTCACGCCACGGCGGCCGTGCGAGGTCATCACGATCAGGTCGCTGTTGCGCTCGGCCGCCGTCTCGATGATGCCGTCGGCCGCGTAGCGGTCCAGCACGTGCACCGGGTTGGCCGTGATGCCCTGCTCGGCGGCCTTGGCCAGCGCCGGCTGCAGCACCTTCTGCGCGCCCTCCTCGCGGTCGGCCTTGTATTCCGGGCTGTTCATGTAGCCCACGCTCCAGCCCATGGCGTCATACATGCCCACGGCCCACGGCTCGGACACGGTCACGATATCGACCTCGGCATTGAGGTCCTTGGCCAGCTCCAGGCCCTTGGCCAGGCCCTTGTCGGCCAGCTCGGACCCGTCAGTGGCAATCAGGATGCGCTTGTACATGGTAGGGCTCCGTGGCGGTCTGCCAGATGGGAACAACACCATTGCACACCGGATGTGGAGGCGGCGCCTTGAGCAGGATCAATCCGGCGCCGTGCAGCGGCCCGTGCGCGCCACCCGCTTGCCCGCCCCCCTTCTGTAGAGCCGAGCCCATGCTCGGCTTCGGATGCATGAGCCGAGCATGACTCGGCTCCACATTTTCCGCCCTCAGGCGATCTGCACCACGCGTGCGTTCTGGCACAGGGGGTAGCTGCCCACGAATTCAGCGATCGCATCGCGCATCGCCTCGAACGATTGGCCGTACATGTACAGCGCGGTCTCGCTCGGGCCCTGCCACCAGCTGCAGATCTCGCCAAGGCCATCAATGCGCTCGGACAGCTGCTCGAACACGTGGTTGGAATCGCACTGTTCGTAGACCTCGTCCGGCAGGTTCAGGCCATCCAGGTAGATGCCCAGGCCCTCGGTCACGCCGAAGCTGCGATCGGCTTCACCCGCGCCCTGGATCTTCGAGCCCTTCGGCGCACCCAGCTGTTCCAGCAGATCGATCAGCTTCGGCACGCCATCGGCATCGACCAGCGCCACTTCGATATCGCCGTATTCGACCTCACCCAGGTCGGACATCGCCGTGCCGCCGCCGGTGATCTCGCCGACATTGGCCGCCTGCAGCAGCGCATCGAGTGGGTCCTCGAACAGTTCGTGGCGATGCTCGGGCTGCAGCCGGGCGTTCAACGTCACGGTGACGTGCAGCGTGGGTTCGGTCATGGGAGCGGTCCTGAAAGAAGTGCCGCCTATTGTAGAGCCGAGCCCCTGCTCGGCGGCTTTTCGCGCCAGAAGCAGCCGAGCATGGGCTCGGCTCTACAACAGCCCGTCAGCGCAGGAACGGGGTCACCTTGCGCTTGAGCAGCTCCACCAGCACCGGGTCCATGTACTCGTAGTCATCCGGGATATCCAGGCAGATCACTCGCTTGCCGTTCAACCACGCCTTGTAGCGGCTGGACAGCCGGTTGCGGTGGGCGCGCTCCATCACGAACACCAGGTCGGCCCACTGCAGCAGCTCGGGGCTGAGCACTTCCTCGGCGTCGGCCAGCAACCCGGCTGAGGCGGTCTCGATGCCCGGCCAATCGGCGAAGACCTGCTCGGCGGTGGGGCTGCGCAGGCGGTTCTGGCTGCAGAGGAAGAGCACGTTGCGGGTCATGCCGGCAGCCTAATCGGGGTCGGATCCCTTTTCCAACGGAAAGTGATCCGACCCCTTGGCGGTGATCAGATCACCGTCAGGTTGGCATACGCCATCACCAGCCACTTGCTGCCGGCGTCGGCAAACTCGACCTGCACGCGGGCGTGAGCGCCGTTGCCTTCGTAGTCGGTCACCATGCCTTCGCCGAACTTGGGATGGGTGACCAGCGCGCCGAGCTTGATCGGCGGCGCCTCGATCGAAGCATGGCCCATCACCCGGCTGGCGCCCATCGAGGCCGGCCGCGAGACCTGCACCTTGGGGCGCACTTCGTGCAGCAGCTCACGCGGAATCTCGCGCAGGAAGCGCGACGGCAGGCTGTAGTTGTCCTGGCCGTGGATGCGGCGCGATTCGGCATAGCTCAGCACCAGCTTCTGGCGCGCGCGGGTGATGCCGACGTAGGCCAGGCGGCGCTCTTCCTCCAGACGCCCGCTTTCTTCCAGCGAACGTGCGCTGGGGAACAGGCCGTCTTCCATGCCCGCCAGGAACACCAGCGGGAATTCCAGGCCCTTGGCCGAGTGCAGGGTCATCAGCTGCACGCCGTCCTCGCCGGCCTGCGCCTGGCCCTCACCGGCCTCCAGCGCGGCATAGGCCAGGAACGCGACCAGCTCGTCCATGTCCTCGCCCACTTCCTCGATGTCGTCGGCGCGGCGCACGAAGCGCGAGGCGACCGAGACCAGTTCGTCGAGGTTGTCGGTGCGCGATTCCGAGTCCAGCGCGTTGCGGCTTTCCTTGCTCCAGTGCTCGCGCAGCTGCGAGCGGGCCAGCACGTGGTCCACGCGCTCGGCCAGGGTCATGTGCACGGTCTGCGCCTGCAGCTCGTTGACCAGCCCCAGGAAGCCGGCCAGTGCATTGCGCGCGCGCGCGGCCAGCGCACTGCCCTGGGTGACCAGCATCGTTGCTTCCCACAGCGAGATGCCCTGCGCGCGCGCCTCGCGGCGCACTTCGTCCAGCGTGCGGTCGCCGATGCCACGCGTCGGCGTGTTGACCGCGCGCTCGAAGGCGGCGTCATCGTTGCGGTTGGACAGCAGGCGCAGGTAGGCCAGCGCGTCCTTGATTTCGGCACGCTCGAAGAAGCGCATGCCGCCATACACGCGGTACGGCACCTGTTCGCTCAGCAGCGCTTCTTCCAGCGCGCGCGACTGCGCGTTGCTGCGATAGAGCACGGCCACTTCGGTGTAGCTGCCACCGTCGCGCACCCACTGGCGGGCGCGCTCGACGATGTAGCGCGCCTCGTCCATCTCGTTGTACGCGGCGTACAGGTCGATCGGCTCGCCGTCACCGCTGTCGGTCCACAGCTGCTTGCCGATGCGATCCGGGTTGTGCGCGATCACCGCATTGGCGGCGCCGAGGATGTTGGCGGTGGAGCGGTAGTTCTGCTCCAGGCGGATGGTCTGCGCACCCGGGAAGTCGCGCAGGAAGCCCTGCACGTTCTCGACCTTGGCACCGCGCCAGCCGTAGATGGCCTGGTCATCGTCGCCGACCACGAATACGTGGCCGGAATCGCCGGCCAGCACGCGTACGAAGGCGTACTGGATGGCATTGGTGTCCTGGAACTCGTCCACCAGGATCTCGCGGAAGCGGGCGCGGTAGTGCGACAGCAGCGCCGGGTTGTCGCGCAGCAGTTCGTGCGCGCGCAGCAGCAGCTCGGCGAAGTCGACCAGGCCGGCGCGGTCGCAGCGTGCCTGGTACTCGATGTAGGCCTGCCGCATGGTCTCCAGCCACGCATCGTGCGGTTCGGGCTGGATGTGCTGCGGGCGGCGGCCTTCGTCCTTCTGCGCGTTGATCCACCACGCGATCTGCTTGGGCGGGTACTTGCCGTCGTCCAGCTCCAGCGCCTGCACCACGCGCTTGACCAGCCGCAGCTGGTCGTCCGAATCCATCACCTGGAAGCCTTCGGGCAGCTTCGCATCCTGCCAATGCAGGCGCAGCAGGCGGTTGGCCAGGCCGTGGAAGGTACCGATCCACATGCCACGGCTGCCATGGGGCAGCTGGGCATCGATGCGGTGGCGCATTTCGCCGGCCGCCTTGTTGGTGAAGGTCACCGCGAAAACGCCGTGGGTCGGCACGCCATCGACTTCATGCAGCCAGGCGATGCGGTGGGTGAGTACGCGGGTCTTGCCGGAACCGGCACCGGCCAGCACCAGGTGGTGGCCGGGGGGAGCGGAGACGGCTTCGCGCTGGGCCGGGTTCAGGCCATCAAGCAGGTGGGAGACATCCATGCCCCCATTTTACGGCATCGCCGTCGCGGCTCCTGCGACCACCTGGGTGGCCAGCGCCTGCGCCTGCTGACGCAGTTCAGGCACCGCCAGGCTTTCCCACAGGCTGCCGATGCGCAGGCTGCCGAGCACGCCCAGCCGTGCCTGCGGCTGGCCACTGGCGCTGCGCAGGCGGTCGCCCGGCACCGTGCTGTCCAGGCCCAGCCCATGCGGGCCGGGGCGTGCCAGGCCCTCGGCCTGCAGCTGCTGCAGCAACGGATTGCGCAGCGCACTGGCGCGGGTTTCCACGCCGGTGGCGTTGACCACACCGCCGATCGTCCAGTGCTGTTCATTGCCGTTGGCATCGCGACCCGACAGCCGCAGGGCATCGCCTTCGCGGCCGACGGATTGCAGGCGGGACCGGTGAATGCGCAGTTGGCCGCTTTCGATCAGCGCCTGCAGCTGTGCGTCGACCTCTTCGGCGATGCGGTGGCGATGCACGTCCCAGTAGCGCACCACATGGCGCAGGAAGCGGCGCTGGTCGGCCGCGTCGAGGCTGCACCACAGCGCCTGCCCGTGCGGACGGATGCGGTCCATCACGCCCTGCCACGGCAGCCCGTCGGCCTGCGCCTGGCGCGCAAACCCACGCAACGCGCGCAGGCGCTGGCGCAGGTTCATCTGCAGCAGCGTGGCCGGGTCGAACGTGGGCAGGCCGCCATGCGCATGCGGCAGCGGCAGCAGGCCATGGCGCGAGATCACGTGCAGCGGGCCGGTGTGGCCGGCGGCAACCAGCGCCAGCACGGTGTCGGCCATGCTCAGGCCGGAGCCGACGATGGCCACGGCCTGCTCACCGGCCAGGGTACGCACGCCGTCGTAGTCCCAGGCCTCGATCACATCATCGGCGGGCAGTGCCTCGGCACCGGCCACCGGCAGCGGCCGCATGCTGTTGCCGGTGGCAAGCACCGCCTGCACGGTGTGCAGCGTCCGGGCATCGCCAAGTGTCAGCCGGTAGCCATGGTCATCCGGCTGCAGGCCCAGCACCGGCTGCGCGATCACCTGCAGCTGCGCCGGGCTGGCCGCAGCGGCCTCCTGCAGGCGCTGCTGCAGGTAGGCCGCAAAGTAGTGGCGGCATACGTAACGCTCGCCCAGCACCTCGCGCGCCTGGCCCGGGTAGGCGTTGGCGGCCATCAGGTAGTCGAGGAAATCGCCGGGCTGGTCGGCAAACGCACTCATCTTCGCCGCCGGCACGTTCAGCAGGTGCTCCGGCCACGGCGTGGCATAGGCGATGCCCTGGGCCAGCTGCGAAGCCGGTTCGAGAATGGCCAACGCCAGTGGCGCCTTGGCTTGGCGCAGCACCTGGATCGCCACCAGCACCCCGGCCGCACCACCACCGATGATTGCCAGGTCCAGTTCGCCATTACGCGGTGAATCAGTCATGCGCCGATTGTAGGCCATCGGCGATGACGGGCCGGATTGCCGAAGCGGGCGGTTGCCACCGTTTCACATCAACGCATCGGCCAGCCGTGCGATGCCTTCGCGGCTGCGCCGCCACGTGGGACGGCTGCGCCACTGCTGCAGGTCCAGCTGCCGCGACTCGCGCAGGTAGCCATCCTCGATCGCGCACAGCTGCTGCACCAGCGCGCGGTCGTAGCAGACCAGGCCGATTTCGGCATTCAGCGCGAATGAGCGGATGTCCATGTTGATCGAGCCGAGCACGGCGATGTCCTCGTCCACGCTCATGTGCTTGGCATGCAGGAACTGCGGCTCGTACAGCGCGATGCGCACGCCACAGCGCAGCAGCTCGTCGTAGTAGGCCTCCTGCGCCCACGAGGTCAGCCGCTGGTTGTTGCTGGCCGACAGGATCAGCTGCACCTGCACGCCGGACAACGCCGCAATGCGCAAGGCGCTGAGCGTGGCTTCGTCGGGCACGAAGTACGGGGTGACCATCACCAGCCGTCGCCGCGCCAGATGGATCAACGCCGCCACCGCGTCGCGTGCGTTGCTGTACGGATAAGCCGGGCCGCTGGGCAGCAGCTGGGTGGCGATGTCGTCGCTGCACTCGGGCACATCGGCGATCACGTCCAGGCGCTGGCCGGTTTCCATGTACCAGTCGCTGGCGAACACCGCTTCCAGATGCGCCACCGCCGGGCCGCGCACGCGCGCCACCAGTTCGCGGTTCGGGTGGCCGGGCACGAACTGCGGGCCGGCCAGGTTCTGCGAACCGACATAGGCCACTTCGTTGTCGATCACCGCGATCTTGCGGTGGTTGCGCAGGTCCATGCGCCCGCTGCGGCGCCAGCGCAGGCCACCGGGCAGCATCGCGCGCACTTCGATGTCGCGCGCCTGCAGGCGCTTGCGATAGGCACGCAGGCCGCGCTTGGCGCCCACCGCGTCGAGCAGCACGCGGCACTGCACGCCACGCGCGGCGGCACGCTGCAAGGCCTCGACAATGGCCTCGCCGACCGCGTCATCGAACATCAGGTAGTACAGCAGGTGCACGCGGTCTTCGGCCTGGTCGATATCGGCAATCAGCGTGTGCAGCGATTCGTCGTAGTCGGTCAGCAGGTCGACCGCGTTGCCGTGCACGGGCATGAAGTCGCCCTGGCGCTGCACCAGCGGCACGATCTCGGCGCAGGCGGTGTCCGGCTGCGGTGTCCAGCGCAGGCGATGCTGCAGCGCCTGTTCCTCGCGGATGACCTGCGAGGCCTCGGCCTGGCGGCGGATGCGCTCGCGCGACAGCCACGGGTGGCCGAACAGCAGGTACAGCGGCAGGCCCAGCAGCGGCACGAAGCCGACCAGCAGCAGCCAGCTGCGCGCCGCCCCCGGCGTGGTGCGGGTGGGAATCCAGCACAGCGCGACCAGCCGGATCAGCCAGTCGATCAGCAGCAGGTAGGAACCCAGCAACCACTCGAACAGCATCGTGTCGCCCGTCGGGAGGTGATGGGCCATTCTGCCCAGCAGGATTTGCAGAGTCGAGCCATGCTCGACTGCCTTTCGGCCCGACAGCGGAGCAGCCGAGCGTGGGCTCGGCTCTACAGGATGGATCAATGCCGCACCGGCACCTCACACAGCTGCCGCACCGATTCGGCATGACGGCGGCCGTTGAGCGCCATGCAGGCGATCGCCTGTGCGGCCCGCTCCAGCTGCGCCTCCGGCAGCGGTGACGGCGCGCCGTTGGCCAGTGCCAGATGGTGGTCGCACAGCAGCAGCGCCATGCCCTCGATGCCTTGCAACATGCGCTGCAGGCGCAGCCAGCCCAGTTCCAGGTCCTGCCGGTGTGATGGGGTGTTCATGCAACCTCCTTCAACGGATCTGGCCACCGTGAAGGTGGCGGACGATGCGTGGTTGCAATACCGGGAAGCAATCAATCAGCAAACGAACCGGCGGGCGCAAGGCCCCCTCGCACCGTCCGCCATAGAGGCGGATAGGTCACCAACCGTCGCCGGAGAGATCTCCGGCGAAGGCGGGCGAGTCTACTGATTGATTGACTTCACGGGATTGCAAGCCCGACCGCTGCAACCGCAGCGGCTCGCCATCATGGGCACGGCCACGCCCGTCGTTCCAATCGATTTGAACAGCGCGAGGCGCCGGAACCAGTAGGAAGAATCACTTATCGCAATCGGCCCTTCGCTCCAGACATGGCGCCATTGGCGACAGCGTGCGCAGGGACTGCCCAGTGCCGACCAACGGTCGGCACCCACCACCACCACAGCAGCATCGGAACGGTCGGTATCCACCAGGTAAACGCAGGGCATAAAAAAACCCGCCACAAGGGCGGGTTTCTTCGCGGGGATCAGCAATCCGTGCGGATTACTTGATCTTGCCTTCCTTGTACAGGACGTGCTTGCGCACGACCGGATCGTACTTCAGGAATTCCATCTTCCCCGGGGTGTTCTTCTTGTTCTTGTCGGTCGTGTAGAAGTGGCCGGTACCGGCCGAGGAAATCATACGGACCTTATCGCGCTTGCCTGCCATGATGCTTTACTCCTCAGACCTTTTCGCCGCGCGCACGCAGCTCAGCCAGAACGGAATCGATGCCGTTCTTGTCGATGGTGCGCAGTGCATGCGCGGAAACACGAAGCTTGACCCAGCGGTTCTCGCTGGCCACCCAGAAACGGCGCTCGTGCAGATTCGGCAGGAAACGACGACGGGTCTTGTTGTTGGCGTGCGAGACGTTGTTACCCGTCTGCACTCGCTTGCCGGAAACCTGGCATACGCGGGACATTGCGCACCTCGATAGTAGTAGTTGTCAGCCCGTAGCCCGGGCGACGGCGGCCTCGATGGTTGCCCACCACACGTCAAGAGAATCAAAGGGTTACGCTGGCGTTGGGCGGCCGGGGACGTGCTCCCGGGGGCGCCGCCCGGTAGAAAACCGGACACAGCGAGCCGCGTATTATGCACGGGTTCAAGCACTTGCGCAAGTTACCCACAGGCGGGGGCTGAACACGGCGATCGCCCCCTGTAGAGGCGCGGCCCCCCCCCCCCGCGGCGGGGCCGCCCCCCCCCGCCCCCCCGGGGGGCCGCGCGGCAACAAAAACCCCGGCCGCCCCCCCCCCCGGCGGGGGCGGGCCCGGACGCCCGGGCCGCGCGGGGGGGCGGGGCTTCAACCAAGACCCGGGCCGGGCAAACCACGGGGGGCAGCAACCGGGCTTTCCCCCCTGGTAGTGCCGCGCCCAGGCGGGGGTGGTGCGACCCGGACGGCCTGCGCCGCGGGTGGGCTCGGCTCTACAACAATGACCGGGCCGGCTCAACGCAGGTGCGGAATCACCTGGGCGAGAAGATGGGCATCCTTCAACGCGCCGTGCAGGCCGCGCTGGCTGGGAATGCGCAGGCGCTGCAGCACATCATCCAGCTTGTTGCCCTGGCCGGGCCAGCGCCCGCGCGCCAGCTTCAGGCTGCAGGTGATGCGGCAATGCTGGGCCAGCGTGCCAGGAATACCGGACAGACGCAGCTCGTTGTCCAGGAAGCCCACATCGAAGGTGGCGTTGTGCGCGACCATCTCGCTGCCGCGCAGGAAGTCGAGCAGTTCAGCAGCCTTGCTGGAGAACAATGGCTTGCCCACCAGCATCGCATCGCTGATGCCGTGCACGCGCTGTGCGCCCCAGTCCACCTTGCGCTGCGGCTGCAGGTAGGTGTGGAACTGGCGGCCGGTGAGCTGACCATCGATCAGTTCGACGGCACCGATTTCGATCACCCGGTGCCCCAGGCGGTGGGAGATGCCGGTGGTTTCGGTATCCAGTGCGACGATGCGATTCATGCGTGGCGATGTTTCCTGTTGCGTGCCGCGATGATTTTCGCATGCTTGCAGCAGGAAGCTCCCTCTGTAGAGCCGAGCCCGCGCTCGGCTCACGCGCGAAGCGCGGGCCTTGAGCGCTGGTGACAGAAGCAGCCGAGCGTGAGCTCGGCTCTACAGATGCGCGCGCGCGATCACCCCAGCGCTTCCACCACCCAATCGATGAACACCCGCAGCCGCTGGCTCATGTGCCGGTTCGGCGGGAACATCACATGCATCGGCATCGGCGGCAGCTGCCAGTCCGGCAACACCGGCAACAGCTCGCCGCGCGCCACGTGCGGCTCGGCCATGTAGCTGGGCAGCGCCACCACGCCCAACCCCGCCAGCGCTGCGGCCAGATAGGCATTGCCGTCGTCAAAACCGACCGTGTAGCAGCCCTGCACCTCGATGCGCTCATCGCCGCGCTGTGCAACGAACACGCGTGCGCGGCCACTACGCGGGCTGAGGAAGCCGACCATGTGGTGATCGGGCCCTTCCAGCGCGCGCGGATCGGTCGGCAGGCCGAAACGCTGCACATAGCCGGGGCTGGCGTGGAAGCCGATCGGCAGCGCCGCCAGCGGCCGCGCCACCAGTGCCGGGTCGGCAGGGGTGCCGCCGCGGATCACGCAGTCGACGTTGTCGGCGATGACGTCGACCTCGCGGTCACTGACGCCGATATCCAGCTGGATCTCCGGGTAGCGCGCCTGAAACTCCGGCAGCGCCGGTACCAGCCGCAGCCGCGCGTAAGGCCCCGGCACATCCACGCGCAGGCGGCCGCGCGGCTGGCTGGCTGCGTCACCCAGCCCGCCCTCCACCTCTTCCAGCTCGGCCAGCAGGCGGGCGATGCGCGGGTAGTAGGCCGCGCCGTCGGCGGTGACGCTGACCCGGCGCGTGGTGCGGTTGAGCAGGCGCAGCCGCAGGTGTGCCTCCAGCTGCTGCACCAGCTGGGTGGCCGTGGTGCGGCTGATCTGCAGGGTCTGCGCCGCACGGGTGAAGCTGCCAGTCTCCACCACCCGGGCAAACGCCCGCATCGCCTCGAAACGGTCCATGGCTGGCCGGGATTGTTTGGAATTGGCAATCAATCTAGGCCGATCATCGCGGTTTATCCAGACACCGCTGGCGGGGAGGATGGCGTCCTCTCCCACGGGATCTTCCCCATGTCACAGCGTGATGTCGTTTTCCCCGCCGGCCGCCAAGCGCTGTACGAGCGCAACCGCTACTCACCGGCGATCCGATCCAACGGTTTCCTGTTCGTCTCCGGCCAGGTCGGCAGCCGTGAGGACGGCTCGCCCGAGCCGGACTTCGAAATGCAGGTGCGCCGCGCCTTCGAGAATCTCAATGCGGTGTTGGCTGCCGCAGGCTGCACGTTCGATGACGTAATCGACGTGACCGTGTTCCTGGTCGATCCGGAGAAGAACTTCGAGAAGGCCTGGGCGATCGTGCCCGAGTACTGGGGCCAGGCGCCGCACCCGACCCTGACCGGTATCGGCGTGACCTGGCTGTACGGGTTCCAGTTCGAGATCAAGGTGATCGCGAAGCTGCCGTGACCTTCGTTGTAGAGCCGAGCCCATGCTCGGCTGATCGTGCGACAGCAGCCGAGCATGGGCTCGGCTCTACAGAAGCGCAGCCCGGTGGGCCGAAAGGCGTGCCCGGCCCACCTGAACGGGAGGTTCCGACGAATTCCCGAGGTGGCCATTGATATTGTATCCGGCGAAAACCGCTTGCTAGCCTCCCGTCCATGCGCCGGATCACCCGCCAACTGCGTACGTACCTGATGATGCTGCTGATGGCGGCATTCGTGGTCGTTCCGGTGGCCGACGTGCTGGCCTGCGCGGTCGAACCGCACGACACCACTGCGGTGCACGTGGAAAGCAACACCAACGATGCCGAGGGTGACAGTGACCGCAAGCACGCCGGTGCCTGCAGCCACAACCACTGCCACCACTCCAACCTGAGCCTTCCGGCCAGCACCCTCGCCGCCTTCGGTGCGCCACTGCCGGCGCGCTGGATGAATGCCGGCGACGCGGCGACCTATGCGGTCGCCCAGGATGAATTGACGCGTCCCCCCCGGGCGTGAGTTGAGCGCGTCCCGCGATTGCGGGCTCCCGTTTCACTCACAACCGGAATCCCCCTATGTCGATCCTGACACCTCGGTCGCTGCGTGCGGCCGGGCGGGTCGTCGCCGTGTTGCTGGGCCTGGCCCCGGCGGCATCGGTGATGGCGCAAGCCGCCCCTTCCTACGACACCCTGCTTGAACGCCTGGACCAGCTGCCCGGTACCCGCGTCGGTGCGGCGCTGGCCGAGGCCGCCGATGCGCGCGCCGACCAAGCCCGTGCGTTGCCCAACCCTTCACTCTCCTACTCCGCCGAGAACGCCTGGGGTACCGGCTCCTATGGCGGCATGGGCAAGGCCGACAGCGTGCTTACCCTGTCCCAGCCGTTGGAGGTCTGGGGCCAGCGCGGCGCGCGCGTCCGTGCGGCCCGTGCCGAGGCCCAGGCGGCCAACCTGCGTGGCGCGCAGAGTCGCAGCGACGTGGCCAGCCAGCTGGCGGTGGTCTATGCACAGGCGGAAAGTGCACTGCGCCGCTACACCCTGGCCGAGGAAGCACTGTCACTGACCCGCGATGACGCCAACGCCGTCAACGCCATGGTCAAGCAGGGCCGCGAACCGCAGCTGCGTGCGGTGCAGGCGCAGAGCGAAGTGGCCAATGCCAGCGCCGCGCTGGATGAGGCGCAGGCCTTCCGCGACGCCGCGCTGGCCCGCCTGGCCGGCACCGCGCTGCTGGATGCGCCGGTGCAATCGATCGACGACAGCCTGCTCGACCGTGCGCCGCCGCTTCCACGCGGTGCCATCGATACCGCACTGGCGGTGCGCATCGCTGAAGCCGAGGCCGATGCGGCGGGCAAGCTGGTCGACGTGGAGCGCAAGCGCGCCCTGCCCGATCTGAGCGTCACCGCCGCGCAGACCCGCTTCCGCGAGGGGGGCGAGCGTGCCTACAACCTCGGGCTCAGCCTCAGCATCCCGCTGTTCGACCGCAACCGCGGGGGCATCCGCGCCGCCACTGCCGACCAGCGCGCGGCCGAGGCACGCCTGGACCAGCAGCGCCGCGACAGCGAGGCAGAGCGCCTCTCCGCGGTGGCCGGGTTGAAGGCCGCCAGCAGCCGTACCCGCGCCGCCGATGAAAGCGTGGTCGCCGCCGAAGAGGCGTATCGCCTGGCCCGCATCGGCTTCGACGCCGGACGCATCTCGCAGCTGGAACTGCGCAGCACGCGCAGCGCCCTCATCGCCGCCCGCGCCGCCGCTGTGGATGCGCGCCTGTCGCGCGTCGGCGCGGAAATCGATCTTGCCCGCCTTGAAGGGCGCGCACCTTTTGTGGAGGCCCCATGACTCTCTCCCGTACCTTCCCGCTGATCGGCGGCGTGCTGCTGACCGTGCTGCTGGCCGGCTGCGCAGGCAATGCGCAGACACCTGCAAATGAAGACTCCGCCGCGGCCAAGGCGGGCACCGACGATGGCCATGGCCACGCGACCGACAGCAAGGAAGCCAAGGCGCCGGCTGACGCCGATGAAGGCGTGGTGCCGCTGACCCCGGAGCAGATCAAGGCGTCCGGTATCGAGGTGGTCGCCATCGGCCGCGGTGGCGGTGGCTCGACGCGCCTGTCCGGCCGCGTCGAGCCGTCGGTGGGTGCCCGTGCCTCGGTGGCCTCGACCGTGACCGGCCGCGTCGAACGCGTGCTGGTCGCACCGGGCACCGCAGTGAAGCAGAACCAGGCCCTGGCCATCGTGGTCAGTGGCGAAGCGGCGGTGTTCCGTGCCAATGCGCTGGCCGCCTCGGCCGAAGCCGAGGCCGCGCGCCTGGCCTATGGCCGCGACAAGGCGCTGGTCGACCAGGGCGTGGTCGCGCGCCAGGAGATGGAAGCCTCGCGCGCACGTTCGCTGGCGGCACAGGCGCAGGCCGCTGCCGCGCAGGCCCAGGCCGCCGCCAACGGCGCGCCCGATGCCAGTGGCCGCGTGCGCATCACCAGTCCGGTGGCCGGCATCGTCGGTAACGTGCAGGTCACTCCGGGCGGTGTGGTCGCCGCCGGCAGTGCAGTCGCCGATGTAGCCGACCCGTCGATGAACGAGCTGGTGTTCACCGCACCGCCGGCGCTGGCTGCACAGGTCACGCCGGGCATGAAGCTGGAAGTGAGCGTGCCGGGGGGCAGCTTCACCGCCACCGTCACCGGCTCGGCCGCCGATGTCCGCCAGCAGGGCGGCGTCGCGGTGATCCGCGCCACGCCGGTGGATGCGTCGCTGCCGCCGGCCGGTTCGCCGGTGTCGGCCGTGGTGGTCACCGAAGGCCAGGACGGCTCGCTCAGCGTGCCCGCCGATGCGGTGCAGAACGTCGATGGCAGCAGCGCGGTGTTCGTCGCCGTCGAAGGCGGCTTCAAGGCGCAGCCGGTGCTGGCCGGGCGTCGCGCCGGCGACCGTATCGAGATCCTCGGTGGGCTGACCGGCAACGAGCGCATCGTCGGTGCCAACGCCTTCCTGCTCAAGGCCGAACTGGCCAAGGGCGAAGCCGAGCACGGCCACTGAGGAGGCGACCATGTTCAAGCTGATCATTGAAACAGCGGTGCGCCACCGCTGGCTGGTGGTGTTCATGGCCGCGCTGATCGCCGCCGTGGGCCTGTTCCAGCTCGGCAAGCTGCCGATCGACGCGGTGCCGGACATCACCAATCGCCAGGTACAGATCAACACGGTGGCCCCGGCGCTGACCCCGGAGCAGATCGAACGGCAGGTGACCTATCCGCTGGAAACCGCGCTGGCCGGCATTCCCGGCCTGACCACCACGCGTTCGCTGTCGCGCAATGGCTTCTCGCAGGTCACTGCGATCTTCACCGATGCCACCGACATCTACTTCGCCCGCCAGCAGGTGGCCGAACGCATGCGCGAGGCATCGGAGGACCTGCCCGATGGTGCGTCGCCGATGCTGTCGCCGGTCACCACCGGCCTCGGCGAGGTGCTGATGTGGACGGTGGACTTCACCGCGTTCGATCCGGCCAAACTGGCCAAGCCCGATGAAGCGGGCTGGCAGGCCGGCGAGGTCTACCGCACGCCGGAAGGCAACCTGCTGCGTACACCCGAAGAACGTGCGACCTACCTGCGCACCGTGCAGGACTGGATCATCGCGCCGCAGATGCGCTCCAGCCCGGGGCTGGCCGGGGTCGATACGGTCGGCGGCTACGTCAAGGAATACGGCGTGCATCCTGACAGCGCCAAACTGGCCGCGCATGGCCTCGGCCTGGCCGACCTGGTCACTGCCCTGCAGCGTTCCAACGTGCAGGCCGGCGCCGGCTTCGTGCAGCGTGCCGGCGAAGGCCTGGTGGTGCGTGCCGATGGCCTGGCGCTGACCACCGAGGATCTTGCACAGGCGCCGGTGGCCACCCGCAATGGCGTGGTGGTACGCGTGGCCGATGTGGCCACCGTGGAGCTGAGCCGCGCGCCGCGCCTGGGTGCAGCCAGCCGCAACGGCCACGAGGCTGTGCTGGGCACCGCGCTGATGATTGCCGGTGGCAACAGCCGCACCGTGGCGCAGGCCGCGGCCGCGCGTCTGGAACAGGTGAACACGTCGCTGCCGGCCGACATCGTGGCCGCACCGGTGCTGGACCGCAGTGTGCTGGTCAATTCCACCATCAAGACCGTGGCCAGGAACCTCACCGAGGGCGCGCTGCTGGTGGTGGTGGTGCTGTTCCTGCTGCTGGGCAACCTGCGCGCGGCCACCATCACCGCGCTGGTGATTCCGCTGTCGTTCCTGTTCGCGGTGATCGGCATGAACCGCTTCGGCATCAGCGGCAACCTGATGAGCCTGGGTGCGCTGGACTTCGGCATCCTGGTGGACGGTGCGGTGATCGTGGTCGAGTCGACACTGCTGATGCTGGGCCAGCGCCGTGCCGAACTGGGCCGTGCGCTGACCGCGATGGAACGCCTGCGCGTGGCCGCCGATTCGGCGCTGAAGATGGCGCGCCCGGCGGCGTTCGGCCAGCTGATCATCCTGCTGGTGTTCGCGCCGATCCTCACCCTGGAAGGTGTGGAGGGCAAGACGTTCCACCCGATGGCGGCGACCTTCATGCTGGCTCTGGTCGGTGCCTTCCTGTTCTCCTTCACTTTCGTGCCGGCGATGACGGCGCTGCTTGTGCGCGAGCCGAAGCTGAAGGACGGCGATGCACATGCGGACGACGGCGAGCACGAGACCAGGCTGATACGCGTGCTGCGTGCGCGCATCGAGCCGGTGATCCGCAAGGCCGTGGCGCATCCGCGCACGGTAGTGGCCAGTGCGGTGATGATGATGGTGGTGGGCATCGGCTCGTTCTCGCTGCTGGGCCGCGAGTTCATGCCGACGCTGGACGAAGGCAACGTGGCGATGCAGGCGTTGCGCGTGCCGTCGACGTCGCTGGAGCAGTCACTGGCCATGCAACTGGCGTTGGAAAAGGTGATTGCCACGCAGCCGGAAGTGGAAACCCTGTTCTCGCGTACCGGTACCGCCGAGGCGGCGATCGATCCGATGCCGACCAATATTTCCGACAGCGTGATCGTGCTGAAGCCGCGCAAGGACTGGCCCGATCCGAAGTTGGCCAAGGACGCGCTGGTGGCCCGTTTCGAAAAGCTGGCTGGGCAGCAGCT
Organism: Stenotrophomonas maltophilia group sp. RNC7; assembly: GCF_030910085.1. Taxonomy (NCBI): domain Bacteria; kingdom Pseudomonadati; phylum Pseudomonadota; class Gammaproteobacteria; order Lysobacterales; family Lysobacteraceae; genus Stenotrophomonas; species Stenotrophomonas maltophilia group sp. RNC7. Next base: position 58,431 of record NZ_JAVFVN010000412.1, read on the forward strand.
GGGCAACAGTTTCGAGTTCAGCCAGCCGATCGAACTGCGCTTCAACGAGCTGATTTCCGGCGTGCGTACCGACCTGGCCGTAATGATCTTTGGCGATGACTTCGGCCAGCTGCAGAAGGTGGCCGACCAGGTGGCGTTGAAGCTGCGTGCGGTGAACGGCGCCGCCGACGTGCGGGTGGAGCAGATCTCCGGCCTGCCCACGCTGAACGTGGCGATCGATCATGTGGCGGCGGCGCAGTACGGGCTGACTGCGGCGGATGTGAGTGATGCACTTTCCACCGGCATCGGCGGTACCGCGGCCGGCAAGATCTTCGAAGGCGACCGCCGCTTCAACGTGGTGGTGCGCCTGGACGATGCCTCGCGCAACGATCCGGACCAGCTGGCCTCGCTGCCGATCGCCACGCCGTCGGGGTTGGTGATTCCGCTGTCGTCGGTTGCGCGCATCACGGTCAGCGAAGGGCCGAACCAGATCAGCCGCAACAACGGCAGCCGCCGCGTGGTGGTGCAGGCCAACGTGCGTGGCCGTGACCTGGGCGGCTTCGTCGGCGAAGCGCAGGCCGCGGTGGCCGACGTGGCACTGCCGCCAGGTGCCTACCTGACCTGGGGTGGCCAGTTCGAGAACCTGCAGCGCGCGGAAAAGCGGCTGGCGACGGTGGTACCGGTAGTGTTCCTGCTGATCGGCAGCCTGCTGTTCATGGCCCTGCGCAGCGGCAAGGAAGCCATTCTGGTGTTCAGCTGCGTGCCGTTGGCGCTGGTCGGCGGCATCCTCGCACTGCTGCTGCGGGGCATGCCGTTCTCGGTGTCGGCGGCGGTCGGCTTCATCGCCGTCTCCGGCGTAGCCACGTTGAACGGCCTGGTGCTGATGCAGGCGATCCGCGAACGCCTGGACGCCGGCGACCTGCCGTTGCAGGCGGCGATCAACGGTGCGTCAAGCCGCATCCGAGCGGTGCTGACCACCGCGCTGGTGGCGATCGTCGGCTTCATTCCGATGGCGATCGCCAGCGGTTCCGGTGCGGAGGTGCAGAAGCCGCTGGCGACGGTCGTGATCGGTGGCCTGATCACCGCCACCGTGCTGACCCTGCTGGTGCTGCCGACGTTTGCGGCACGCGTGGCCAAGCCGCGGGCGGTAGGCTGAGGTGAGAGGGGGTCGGGGGCCCCCCCCCGCGGGCGGGCGCCCCCCCCCCCCCCAACACCCCCCCCCCCCCGGCCCCCCCCCCCGGCGCCCCCGCGGCCCCCCCCCCCGGGGGCGCGGGCGGGGCCCGGGCCCAACCCTCGGGGGGGGGGGAGGCGGGGGCCCCGGCCCGGCGAGCGTGATGCGATCGGGTCGGAGCCCCGCCCGAAGG
>NZ_JAVFVN010000436.1:0-372 GCF_030910085.1 Stenotrophomonas maltophilia group sp. RNC7
TATATCTTCAATAAATTTTTAACAAAAAAAATTCAAAAAGTATAACCGGATCAATGTTCCTTAATAAAATCACATTTTGAAATTGTTTAACAAAAAAAAGGCTACCTAAAGAAAAAGGTAGTCTTTTTAAGATGCAGGTCGACCGTATTTATCGAAGTATTCAAAAATTTCCGTTTCAAAAGTATATTTCACTCGAAAAATCTTTGTAAAACCAAAATCACCATTTTTTTTACATGTAAACCATACATGGCCGGAGCCAATTACATCGAGTTGTACATCCTCAAATTCTTTACGATTCAACAATTGCTGTTTAGCAAGCTGAATTTTCCTTCTCCAACTATAACGATTTTTAAACGCTACTACCATTCCTTT
>NZ_JAVFVN010000441.1:0-593 GCF_030910085.1 Stenotrophomonas maltophilia group sp. RNC7
ATAAAGCGACGTTATATTTAGAGGTACAGGAAAATAATTAAGAGGTGCTATACAGCACTTCTTTTTTATAAAAATAATACTGAAAATTTTATAAATTCGGTACTATATTTGCATAAAATAAGTGGGCTGTAAGTCTAATTGAGAATGGAAATAGGAAATGGATATTTAAATTATGATAAAAATTAATAATAAAAAAATAAAATTAATGGTTGAGAGGTTGAAGAAAAATATGCTGTATTATTACTAGATACAAATTATAATTGAGCGATGATACCATAAGTTATCGCTACTCTATACAATTCTAACAGTAAATAATAACGATTATTAATTAGATAATATATAATAGCAACTATAGCAGTTATCTCAATAATTATCAGGGATATAAGGAGGCGATAAAGATTAAATGAATAGGGAAAAATTAATAAAATTAATACAGGAAAACACAATGGATTCAACTGAAGCAGCTGAATATTTAGGAATATCCAAACAAAGACTTTCGGATATGAATCGAACTGGCAAACTTGTAGCGATTAAAAAAGGTATATATCTTAGGGAAGATGTAGAAAAGAGAAAAGAAGAGCAGGAAGAATTAA
>NZ_JAVFVN010000456.1:0-319 GCF_030910085.1 Stenotrophomonas maltophilia group sp. RNC7
GACATAATCGTGCTCCGGTTGCTCGGGCGGAATTGCCCGGAACCGTTGCCAGCACGGCGCAGCGCAAGCAGTCAGAGATCGAAGACGGCCACTAGGCCGCAAGCGTGCGAGCACGCGCAGTCATTGACGGCGAGAACGCCGTGATACGGTGAAGGGAACAGCAAGACCGCCTACACCCCACTCAGCCACACACCCGCCGTTGGCAAGTGCGCAGCACGCGCAGGCCCGGATCAACGATCCAGGCCGGAGGCGTCAGGGATCAGCGCCGAATGGCTGTGATTCGGCACGAAGCACGGGGCGCAGCCCGCGAGCCCGACGG
>NZ_JAVFVN010000481.1:0-8967 GCF_030910085.1 Stenotrophomonas maltophilia group sp. RNC7
TTAGTAAGAGAAGAGAAACAGAAATATTTAAATATGGTTATTGACCAATTCCATAAAAAGCGAGAAGGCCTAAATGATATAGAGATTATGGAACGCGGCCTGAATGTATATTCTGATCAGGGTATCTTAGTAAGTCAACTTTTAGGAGAAGCCGTAAAAAGAAAGTTGATTTTATTACATGAAGATGAAGAAGAACTTTATATTACTCTAACGGAGCAGGGAAAGTCAGTTTTAGGTAGCTTTTATACAGATGGTTTTTGTGAAGATTTTAAATGCTTTAATGAAAGGGTTATAAATTTGTTCAGAAAGCATAGAGAGCTAGAACTGGATCCTTTTCTTATCCAATATTTTTATTGGAATGGGAGCCAGTCAATTGATGAAATTGAAGAAGAGTATATAAAGGATTTTGATTATTTCGAAGAGAATGACAGGAAATTTTTTCACTCTTATTTGGCGGATATTAATTTTGAGGGTTTAAGTGCAGAGGAATATATATTTCATTTTACTCCAAAATTATTATTACCAGAAGAATGGTCTAATGAAAATGTGAAATTAGAAGTGGATGGTATCGAATTACCCAAAGATTTAGTTTTGAATAGACCTTATCCAAATTCTCGTTATGTGGTTGCTGGTTTTGATAAAGAAGGACTTACATCGCATGGTTTTTATTGGCTTAAAAAGAAAGAAGATTTGAATAATCAAACAATAAGTATTTCATTACGATGGTTTATAGGGGCTAATAAAATCATAATTCATAATTTGGATTTGCAATTCAATTTTGGTGAGCATAAAGGGAATTTTTTCTCCAGTTGTCAACAATTGAATAGGAGTACAAAAATAGAACAATTTGAGATTACTACTAAATTGCCAGTGGATAATTCAGATATTGATAACCATCATATTTATAATGAAAAATTTACATTAACGCATTTTCCTATTGAACGACATGTTTATTTCGGTGCCGACCATAATATGGGAGAATGGGAGTCTAGAAGAGCAAGAATGGAAATAGTAGAAAAAGGAATAAAAGAAGTTCACTATTCTATTACAAGTAGCGCAGAATTAAATTGGGAAGATGAGAATATTGCTCTGATAAGGGAGCTTGTAAGAAAAAAAGAACCTTTTTTTATTACTCGAGATGATGATTATGGTGAATGTTTTGAAATGAATTTTACTAAACCAATTTCTGAAGAACAAAATGAAGAATGGATAATTGATAAGGTAATTGAATTTTACCAAACATATGGAATCACGGAACTGGAGTTATGGAAAACTTACGGTGAACATATCGCTTATGCTGCAGGTGTTAGAATGGTTATTCAAGAGACAGATGATGGAACTTATTTGGATATGAGAGAAGTTTATGTAGGTTTTTCAGACGATTGGAATTTTCTTCGCCAATAATTTACGCTGCCATTTAACATATTGCTTTGGGATAAATCCGAATTATAGCTATTAACTATTTTTCTATTTTTATTATTGAAACAAATGCACTATTAACATAGATTTGGGGGTATAAAAAATGAATGAAAATAGGTATCGCGTTTGGGATATACGTCGCAAATGGATGCTATATAACACTGAGTCATGTGGTTATGTCGATTATGAAATGCATCCAATTGCAGTAATTAATAAAATTTTAAGCGGTGAAGATAAAAATCTTAAATTTATGCAAGTTACAGGATTTAAAGATAAGAATGATAAAGAAATTTTTGAGAGTGATAGTGATGGCCAATTTATTGTAAAAAAAGGGGAATTCCCAGTAAGGGATCCTGAGACAGGGAAAGTGATTGAAATTGTACATGGTTGGTATTTAGACCCAATACACAAATCGATTGAATCTCGTCGTTGGGAACTCCCATTAAATAATTATTGGGTTAACAAACTGGGTAATGGGTTTGATAAAAATATTTATGAGAACCCGGAATTATTAAATGATTCTAATATGGGAAATGAGGTGAGTTTATGAAAACTAGTAGTAATGTAATAAAATTAGAACTAAAAGGAAATGTAATTTTTGTTGGGCCAATAGGCTGCGGCAAAACAATGTCTGTTAAAAATATGATTTCAAATTTAAATGATGTATTAATAATCGATCCGCATCGTGAGTATTGCAGTTTTGAAAGCGAGTACGATAACGTGAGAATCCTTGAGTTAAATCCTAAGAATGATTTCACATCTGTTATTGAACTAAAAGATGACGATATTCAGTTAGCGAAGGAATACAAATATGTGGTGATTGATGAGGTATTGAATCTAGAAAAAGAGCAATTAGTCTCTTTATTAGATGTTTTATCTGAAACTAAAACGATAGTAATTATGACGTCTCAAGATGCAAAAATTGCTAGTGAACTGGAAAGCTACTTTTCTCATATAATCTATTCAAAACCAAAATAATAATCTATTGGAATGATTTGGTGAGGAGGGTGTAAATGTATACAAAGGTAAAAATAGAAACAGAGCATAAAATTGCAAAGTCACAGAAGGAAATGTTAGACAAATTATTAGAATTAAATCCAGAAGATTGTTTTGCAGTAACTTATGATTCTTTTCAAGATGAATATAAAATTTGGTGTGGTAATCATCCTTATGGTTTTTATGAAAATGAGATTGCAAGACGTGATGATGAGATTATTAAATTAAGGAAAGAGGTTAACAGACAGAATGAAATTATTGATTGTTTTTTAGAAACTTCCAAGGAGAACAAACCTAAAAAATCGTAATAATTTTGCAGAGATATTTTTATTAAATCAGTAACCAATTGGAATATACTACGTAACTAAGTAAATGCTGCCTCTTTAAAATTAGGAGGCGGCTTTTTTGAGTGATTAGGAAAATATGAAAATATTAATAAATTCACATTTTCACTTAAAATATACAGTGTGTATGAATATAATGTGTTCAGATAACTTGGAGAGGAGGATACGTTAGAAGACAATTTAAGAAATTGTTAACCAGGAACCGGTAATTATAAACGAACCATTTGATAATGAATTTTTCGATGAAATTAGAATAACTTCTTGTTTTGAAAAAGCCAAATCGAAGATAAAGGAGTACACTTTATATATAATAATCCCTCGATAATCGGGAATTTAAAAGTAGGTGAGTAATAAATGGTGAAAATAAAAGAATCAGAACTTTTTGAACCAGTTAAAGAGTGGTTAGAGGAAAAAGGGTATGAAGTTTTCTCAGAAGTTTCGCCTAGATATAGCGGAGGGAAACGTGCAGACATAATAGGACGGAACAATCCAGCCATAGCAATAGTAGAATTAAAAACAACCCTTAGTTTAGAATTACTCGATCAAGCATATTTTTGGAAACAACTAGGGCATTACATTTATGTTGCGATACCTAGACGTACAAAACAGGTGCCTCATATTATACGTGATTTTTTGAGAAAGCAAGGAATAGGACTGCTTTTAGTAGATATACAAACAGGTTGTGTCAATGCATGGGAAAAAGCAAAATTTAATCGTCCTGTTTATCGTATAGACTGGGGAACTGAACTACGTCAAGAGCATAAAACATGGTTAAAAGGCGGAAGCGCTGGTGGTGGTTATGTCACCAGCTATAAATTAACTATAGAAAAAGTAAAAATGTTGCTCAAAAGAATACGTGAACGTGATCAAAGGGAAGGGAATAAGACTGACGGATGGTTAAGTTTGAATAAAATATTAGAACATTGTGAGACACATTATGCACAACCCAAATCTTCTTTATCTCAAGCGTTACGTAATTTTGAATCAGATTGGTGCGAGTGTAAATATGAAGGGGGAAAAGTATTTTTTAGATATACAGAATAATATGGAATTTATTAAAGCTAGGGGTGAGATAGTGAAACTGCTTAAATCTTTGTTTGCATCAGATATAAATAATGTAGATAAATTTATTGGATTTAATATAGTGCTGCATATTTTACTCTTTTCATTTGGCTGGTTAAAGTATAACCTTTTTACAATTGGATGGATATTAATGGTTCATGTTATGATTTTTTATTTTATAATTCGTGTTCATTTACTTATAGTCATTAGATTCTTAGTATCATCAATAAATGGCAAATATAAAAAATGAAAAAAGAGGTGATTTTTTTGCAACCAAAAAGTATTCATTGTGGATGTTATGTAAGTATCATCCCTGAATTATATATTAATGAACCTGTAGATGGGATTGTTATTACAAATAAAGCATTAAATATTCACTATAATCTAGAAACTGAAACACTTTGTGATAGGAGTGATATTGCACAATTAAATATTGAATATCAAAATGGGAGTCTTGAAATTTTGGAAACATTAGAAGTGAATGCGCTTCATGATTACACTCATATTATAAAGGATACATATGGGTTTATGCATGCTGTACAAATCAAAGATGGAGATTGGACAAGTAACTTTCTTTAAATTGCATTTACTATAAATTTCAATAAGAGTGTTAATGGATAACATGGACATACCAATTGATAGTTCATATATATACATAGTCATCGTAAATTAGATTGGTTTTCCAATACTGACGGAACCAGATGGTAAAAGTTTATCCTTTACAAAAGGGGGATCAAGTATGTTTTGGAGAGTATTTCCTTTTCTTGTGTTTTTGGGGGCATTTCTAATTATAAGTCCAATGCTTGTGCCAAGTTTCAAGTCAGAAATGCCGCTAATATATAATTTTATTAAGTTCTTTGTATTTCCAAGTTATATTTGTATTCTAATAGGTTCATTTTTTATAGCGTTTAAAAGTAGGTGTTAAGTGAGCAGCTTTAAAGCTCCGATAGAAAATATATTTATTATAGTTCAAAAAAGGAAATTAAGTAAAGGGAATAAGTATTTCTTTAAAAGAGGTGTTTTTTTGTATACTTCAATATGTCTAAAGGACTTTAAAGGTTTTAAAAAGGGAGAAATTTTTAATACATATGAAAGAGCAAATTATACTTATTTGAATAAAGAAAATAGCTATAATAAGGAATTTGTTCAAGTATATTTTAGTGATTTTAAGAATTATTTTCATAAGGTTAATGAATATTTACTTATACCAAAATTGATAAAAGAAAAGAGATATAAATGGTTTAGAAAAGTACAATATACAAAGATAGTAACTGAATTTTATAAATTTGATTTAGAGACGAAATATCTAAGACGAATACAAAGAGAGATTTATATGCCAATTTATTTGATTAAAGAGGAAGAGTTTATATTACAGTTTTCTGACACTATCCACTATGTAGTTAGCACCTTAGAAGAAATAGCGAAAATGCATACTTTCACAAATGTTGATTTAGATGCTGAGATTACACGTGCAGCGGAATATTTCAAAGAGTTGTTGCTTTTATATAATAGTACCGATAAATCAGCACAGATAGAAGTAACGAATCTACTAGGAGAACATCATCAATATATGGATAGAGTTGTAAGGGTAATGAAAGAATTTAATAGGGTTTGAATCCCGGTAATATTATGATTTAAAAAATAAAAAGGTAGATTAGATAATAGAAAGGAGGATGTTTCATGGAAGAATTCTTTGAATTAGAAAAGGAAGCATATCTTTATGCGATAGTACTGATTATATTTGTGATTTGCTCTGTTTTATTTATGCTGAATTATGATTTTATAATAAATAGTTTGAAAGTTGTTCTAGGAGATTGAAGTTAGAATGAGAGGGATGTGGAATGAATAGGTTTTTTTGTACTGTAGGATTTGTGGTCTGTTTATTCTGTTTTATATTTACTTTTACAAGAATGATTGATTTGGCTCAAAATGAAATCATGAAAGAAATTGTTATAAAAATACTTGCACCTTTAAAAAATCCGTATGTTTCTATACCTCTAGTTATATGCTGGCTAGGGTTTACTATCTGTTTAATTCATAGAATGTTTTTTGGAAGAAATGAAAGGAATAGGAAATTTCTTGTTACCTTTTCGTTAGGAGGTTTTTTGATATATATATCAAGTGTAGTATTTTTAACAATAAGTAATTTGATGTCAGTATATTAAGTATTAGTGTTATTTCTGTTTGTTGAAATAGGGGGATATAAAATATGAATGTTAAAATAAAAGTTAATCCATTGTGGTTGAAGAGAGAGTTAAAAGAAACTTTGTTAGAGTATTTTGTAATTCTTTGTTCGTTTGTAATTTTTTTTAATATCGTATACACCCAGGATAATAGTGTTTACAGCCAAGGTACATTACTATCATCAGGAATAATGTCTTATTTATCTTTTGAAAATTATGGGATTTATATACCATCAACTCCTGATTATTTTAAAATAATTACCCTGCCCTTATTTATGATAGCAGGTATAATTTTGTTAGATAAATCGCTAGGAATACTTATATATATTGTAATGATAACGATATCCAAGACTTTTCAATTGTTAACATTTTTATTAAAAAAAATAATAGTGTAACTGTTTTTTTCAATATTTGAAGTGGAGAATTGGCTTTATGCAAAAATTGATCAAATCAACAATTAAGTTAGAACCACTTTTATAATCGAATTGGATTTATATATCTTGAAAAAGGAGTGTGGGAAATGAATAAAAAATTCATTGTATTTTATGAAATTCCACCGCTAAGAGCGATTATGAGTATAGAGGTTGAGGCAGGAAACGAGGAAGAGGCAAAGAAAGTAGCTATGCAACAATTAGGTATTTATGCAAGGATTAAAGGTACTCAAGTTAAATCGTAAATCGAAGAAGAAAGTATTAGATGGTATAAATAATTAAATGTTCTTATAAAAAGAGAGATGAAATATATTGGCATATTTATTCAATATTTATAAAGATGATAATCAAGTATATAAAAAATACAGTGACTATATAGTTCGGGAAGATAAGCTAGAAAATGAGGTTTTTTTAAAAGAAGAAAATGAATTGGTTTCTATATATGGTCGTAGCCAAGTTGCGATGATTGCTAACGCATTAGATATGAGCCAACTTGAATCGGATAATTATGGGATTATAGATCAGAGCAGCTTAATGAAAATTCAAGAAAAAATTCATTCCGGTAGTTACAAAGAGGAATTTGAAGAGTGTAATTGGTTATCTGAAAAACAAAGAACAGATTTGTTAGATAGTCTAGAGTGTATTGTAGGGCTTATCAAAGAGAGTGTTCATCAAAATGTTTATGTTATAGTGTGGCATGATATAAATGATTAGTTTTATACAATTTGAGAATATAACAAGGACACAAGGATTTAAATTTTATAGAAAAGGGAGAAATTTTGATGTCTTTAATAAATAAGTTTGACAAGGATCATTATTTTACATTTATCAAAAAAATATGTAAAGAGTTTGAAGTGCCTAAAGATTTATATTTGAATTGGATGGAGAAAATGAATGACGAACCAACTGTAGCTAGCCTAACATTCGGTCAGGATGGATTTCCTTTTTGTCTCCAAAAATATGAAGAGGGAAGTTTAGAAACAAGCGTTATCGCAATTCAATTTAATACATTCAATTTTCATGATCTTACTATCTTATGGGAATATCGAAAATTTGGATATCCAGAAGGTAAACTTTATGCAATCGAAGGTAAACGAAAATATTTAAATAAAGATGAATTAGCGTTTTACATTAGTCAAGGATACAAATGGACTGAAAAACTTAATCCTCCAATAACTATAAATTTTTCGCTTGCGAAGAAAGGGATATTTTATTCATCATACGAAGATTTTAAATAAATTTTGATTTTGATAGTTGTATATTTGAGTGAATTTTATAGAGAAGTAGGTGGAGCTGTGATAGAAAAGATTGATTCAATTAAAGAAAAATTCTCTAGTGGAAAGGCTCGTTTTGAAAACGGTAAGACCGTGGTAGAAGTTGGTTTATCTGATTTAAATGAATTACTAAGCTTAGCTTATGACATTAATAATTATCGTTTAAATGCTTTGTGGAATTTAGAACAAACATCAAATGCATGTAAAGAGTACGAAATGCGTAACGAAAAACACCAAGAATCGTTAAAACTGATAAAAGGAATAACAAGTGGAGTAGACAATGCAATTGTTAAAGATGTGAATCGAATAGCAAAAGAAGCATTATTATAACGAACCAAAGTATGAAACATATTTAGAAAAATTTTTGTTACCACATTTACAAGATTTTAAAGAAATCCGTTTAGGTTATGACTCATGGAATGATGAGGGCATTTGGATAGGTATTGACCACAATAGAAGTGAACGTGGAGTAGTCTTACCAAAGGTTAATTTTATAGTATATGAATCTTGTAGAAATGAAAGGTGTGTAAAAATGATAAAGCTTCCTGAATCAGTAATAAAAGCAGTGAAAGAAAGAGGAATTACCCCAAAAGAAGAAAAAGAAGTTCTTGATGATTTAGAAAAGAATTTCATCAAAATGAATGAGCGTAACAAAATACATGAAGAAGCCTTATCTAAGGATAAAGAATATCAAAAAATGTGGCATATGCTAAATAATCAATTAAAATAGTTAAATTTACATTTTGTAGAAAAGGAGAGACAAAAACCATGAATGAGATACAAATTATTACTTTTCTAAGTTTTTGTGGTTTTTTTGTTGCAATAGTAGGAATGTGGTCAGATTCAAAGAGAAAATAATTTAGCAAAAGTGTTACTGAAGAAAATATATCTAGCATACATATACATCAAAAGGCACTAGAGTCTGAAGGTTTGGAATGGAACAGGAACGCATGTGAAACTGATGATGGTAATTTCTTAAGAGTCTATACCAAAAAGGAATTTATAAGTAGTGGAGTCTATTTAACAGAAACAACACCATTAAATAGAATTAAATTTTAAGAAGAGGCCAGTAAGTAATACAATTAGTAAAATAAAAGTAATTTTCATCCTTTTAATCAAGTATGGCAATATAACAGGCTTCTTACAAATATAAATAATAAACATGCAGGATGATCCATTTTGAAAGCTCTTCAGAATGGATTTTTTTATTTATTGTTAACTTAGTGCCTTTTAAGTGTTATAAAAAATACTTAGTCAT
>NZ_JAVFVN010000484.1:0-389 GCF_030910085.1 Stenotrophomonas maltophilia group sp. RNC7
ACATCAGCAAAAATTTAGATTTATTAAAGGAGTTAAGTATTTAGACCCATTTTTAATATATTAGTAAAAATTTGAACATTTTTGTCGATAACATATATATGTGACTATGATTTTGGAGGGATTGTTGATGAAAATAAACTTATTAGGGATTATGAAAGAATACGAAAATAATAGAGAACAAATTGATGAAATATTTGAGTATATTGAGGAAACTGTAGAGAAATCTAATGTAATACTTAGTCATTTTGAAATAGATGGATTAGAAATATATTCAAATTTCTCAGAGTATTTTCTAGACAATATAAGAAATATAAGAGAAGTTAATGTAATAACGAGAACGGAAAAGGAAATGTATAAGGAAATACTGGTATCTACTTTAGATTATATTG
>NZ_JAVFVN010000519.1:0-537 GCF_030910085.1 Stenotrophomonas maltophilia group sp. RNC7
GTCCTTGTGCCGCTTTTTCCATGAGGAATCGGCGCAGGAGAAATCGGAGGCCAGGTCATGCAAGGGACGAACGTGCTGTTCGGTCAGATCGCCGTGGTATTCGGCATCGTGATCGCCGGAGTGTGGGGTGCCACACAATGGACAGCAGCAGCCCTTGGCTATCAAGTACGCCTTGGCTCGCCCTGGTTCGATCTTCTTGGCACGCCGATCTATCACCCGTGGAAGCTGTTTGAGTGGTGGTTTTCTTACGGCGCCTATACCCCGGAAATCTTCGACACCGGCGGAGCCATCGCTGGCAGCAGTGGCATGGTCGCCGTGGCCGTCGCCATTGCCATGTCGGTCTGGCGCTCGCGGCAGGCACGCCTTGTCACGACCTACGGATCGGCCCGCTGGGCGAACGCGCATGACATTCGCAAGGCGGGCCTCACGCAGCCAGAGGGCGTGTTCCTCGGCCAGCACGACCGCCAGTACCTGCGCCATGAGGGGCCAGAGCATGTCCTGACGTTCGCACCCACGCGCTCGGGCAAGGGCGTCGGC
>NZ_JAVFVN010000535.1:0-390 GCF_030910085.1 Stenotrophomonas maltophilia group sp. RNC7
AGTGCCGATCGCGCCCACGTGCAGTGCGGCGCCGCCGGCGAAGGCGATGACGCAGTCCGCGCCCAGCACCCGCAGCCGGCCGCCCAGCAGTGTGAACTCCAGCGCGGCGGCGTCGGGCGCGTTGCCGATGAGCGCGTTGGCAACGCGCAGTGCGCCCGGATCCATGGCGCCGGAAGGGGGCACGCCCATGTGCTCATGGCCGGGGCGGCCGAGGTCCTGCACCGTGGTCAGCATGCCGGGCGCTTCGACGAGCAGTCGCGCGCTCATGGGTCGACTCCGGGACCCGGTTGCGGACGATGGGCGGGATCGTCCTGCCAGGCGGCAAGGCGTTCGAACGTCGCCTCGTCGATGGGCCGGAACACGATCTCGTCGCCAGCCTCGAACAGAAAG
>NZ_JAVFVN010000334.1:0-330 GCF_030910085.1 Stenotrophomonas maltophilia group sp. RNC7
TTTTTATAAGCTATTTTTGAGTTGTACATTTTAAAATTATTCACATTTACCCTCCGTTATTTATATATTTAGATGATACTGGTTGTTATCTAAAGAGTGTCTGCTTTATTACATACATATATCATATATTTTTTAAAGTTATTTTAACAGAAATTTCAGTTTAAAAGAGAGAGGATATTTTTTAATGATGAAGAAGATTGAAGGGTTGAAAGTTAACTAATGTTTCACGTAAGGTATAGATTATTATATAAGTTGAATGCAAAAATATATTTTAGGGAATTATTGTATTTATTTCTTAAAAAGTTTTTTTGGAATAATTATATTAATTAG
>NZ_JAVFVN010000664.1:0-736 GCF_030910085.1 Stenotrophomonas maltophilia group sp. RNC7
AATGGTGAATGTAAAGCTGTATATGAAGAATGGTCGAATGGACGAGGAATACCTTTACCCGAAAGGAATAGATGGTTTAATCCTAAGACAAAAGAATTTGAAAAATAATAGCGCTAAATTAAGGCGCTTTTTTGCTGTTAAAACAAATGGATTATAATGCAAAATAAGGAGGTGGTACTAAATGAAATTAGGTAGCAAGATAAACAAATTATTAATGGCTTTAAAACAAAAGGGCTATGTCTTTATGTTGCATAAAGAGCAGAACTGGAGCAGTAAATTGAATAGAGTAAGTACATTATACAAACTATTTCATTTAGTGCCAGTGGAAGAATATAATAAACTCTATCCAGACAAAAAGAAAGATCCTAATAAATATGAGTATGTAAAAGTAGAAGTATATAAATCTTTCAAGCAAGTTGATATATTACTAAAGCTAGTGGAGTGGTATAAGGGAGCAGGTGAGGAGGAATGACGAAGCTAACGGTAAAGCAGAAAGCGTTTTGCGATTATTATATAGAAACTGGTAATGCAACAGAAGCAGCTGTAAGAGCAGGTTATTCCGAAAAGACAGCTAAAGTTATAGGCAGTGAAAACTTAACGAAACCTTACATTAAATCATATATAGATGACCGCCTAAAATCTATAGAGGACAAACGTATTGCAAAAGGTGAGGAAGTGTTGCAGTATCTAACCAAAGTAATGCGTGGAGAAGAAAAAGACCAATTTGGACTTGATG
>NZ_JAVFVN010000748.1:0-2239 GCF_030910085.1 Stenotrophomonas maltophilia group sp. RNC7
GTAGGTGAGCGTTGTTAATATTTTCTTTATAGGTATTATTTGCCTGAGCAACATTAAAGCAATGTGCGTTTAAAAAAAATACTTTTGTCTTTTCTTCTTTATTTATTCTTTTATCTAGATATTCTATTACTTCATATTCGTTTGTAATATTAACTTGTATATCACCGATTATTTTCTTATCCATTTTTCCCCTCTAGAATACTGATTTTGTTATTTTAATACCGGCATGTTATTTTTTCTTTGCCCGGTTCCATGCACCACGCACACTATTTCTTCTACATTCATTTAATAATATTTCACCTTCACCTTTTAAAAGTGGAGCCTTTATATTTACATAAATAAATTTTATAAATGTTTCTATAAATAGTTTGATTTTGTCTTTTTTATTTGTACACATTAATTTTTTTGTTACTCCTTGGAAATAAAATCTTTCCAAAACCCATTTTTTTGTTAATCGTTCTTTTGGAACAAAGTGCTCCACAACCATACCTGGAATATAGCAGTAGTTCCATCCTTCTTCCTGAATTTTACTAAACAGCCACGTCTCTTCTCCTGAAATAAGTGTAGTACCTTTTCGACCTAAATGGTTGGGAAATTCATACTTATTAAAAACACTCGTCCTAAATGCCATATTAGCACCAAATGGATACAGTTTAGATGGGTATTGTTGCTTATTGGAACCTAAATCCACAATAGTATACGAGTATTCTAAACCTTTAACTAACCAGTCAGGACGATCAGTCTCAAATTTAGGGATTATTTTCCCACCAATTGCATATAAGGTCAAATCTTTCTCAAAAGCAGCGATAATTGTATTTATCCATTCTGAGTCAGGTATGGCATCATCATCTAAGAATGCTATATATTCACAACTTGCTCTTTGAATTGCAGTATTCCTTGCATAAGAAAGTCCTTGACGTTTTTCATTTATATATTCTAAATTATAGTTCAAATCTCCAATTAATTTCTCCACTTCAGCCCTTGTACCATCTGTAGAATTATTGTCTACAATTATTACTTGAGCATCATTGATATTCTTTAATTCGGAAAGTGATTGGATTGTCTCTATTAATAAATCGACCCTATTAAAAGTGCAAATTGCAATGGTCAGCTTTGATTTTCTCATACTTTCTCTCCTTAATACAATTATCATTTCCAGATACTATTATATTTTAGTTATAAATAGATTTTTATCCGAATAAATAATAGTACCCCAACTTTGGTTTTTATTAATAATACTAAAATTAAAATTTATCCTTTAAATTTAATTATACTCCGATATAAAAATAAAGGTGTGATACACTTGATAATCCCTTTAAACAATTCACTTATATTAAGAACGTTATTTTTCCAAGCCTTTAAATAAATTTGAAAAGCTTTTTTTCTCTGTTTATCAAATATTAGAGGTTTAGTTACTACTTGAACTAAGAATGCGTGCTTAGCCTTCTCTGAAATACTATCTTCAACACTCGCTAACCACTTTAAAGATTGTAAATATTTATTGTTGTTACCAATCCTTCCATCTCTTTCATCTAGATAATACGTAGTTAAAGGCTCAGGGAGATTAACAAAATTTGCCCCATTATTACTTAATCTTAAACAAAAATCCCAATCTTGATGTTTTTTTAAAGTAGGATTAAATAAAGTTTCTTTCCCCAACTTACTCGAAAACATATAAGTACTAGTTTGAACCCAATTTTTATCTATTAAAATATATTCTAAAATATTAGTTCCATCCACAAATTCATTATTATTGGAATATCTTATTTTTTTTGCTTCTTTTAATTTTAGATCTGTAAAACATACCATCTTCTCATCATTGAATTGCTGAAGAAATTTCAATTGTCTTTCTAATTTAGTTGGTAACCACTCATCATCAGAATCCAACAATGCTATATATTGTCCTTGGCTTTCCTGAATCCCAATATTTCTAGGTTTTGTTCCTTGAGAATTTTTATCTAATTTAATAAATTTTATTCTACTATCCTCATAACCCTTAATTATTTCCACTGTGTTATCTGTAGAAGCATCATCTACAATTATTAATTCAAAATTTTCATGTGTTTGATTTAATACACTATCGATAGTATTTTTTATCAATGTTTCCCTATTATACGTTGGTACAACTACGCTTACCAAAATATTTTCAACATTCAATAAAAACACCTCCTTTAAAGATTTAAGACACGACTAATAATTATGTCTTCCACTCATGTTCAATTTACAAT
Source organism: Stenotrophomonas maltophilia group sp. RNC7 (assembly GCF_030910085.1). NCBI lineage: Bacteria > Pseudomonadati > Pseudomonadota > Gammaproteobacteria > Lysobacterales > Lysobacteraceae > Stenotrophomonas > Stenotrophomonas maltophilia group sp. RNC7. Next base: position 2,229 of record NZ_JAVFVN010000748.1, read on the forward strand.
TTTCCTCACTA
>NZ_JAVFVN010000750.1:0-335 GCF_030910085.1 Stenotrophomonas maltophilia group sp. RNC7
CTGCCACTTTGCAGCCTCCTTGAAGACATAGAAGGAAATAAACCCCGTGAAAATGAAGCTGCTCACCAGGATTAAATGCCAGGCTGGTGTGACTGCGAGGTAATCCGTCATCGTCAAGATGGCATCCAAATCGAACATCGGATTGCTTGCTGACTTATACCACAAAAACAACAAAAGCGGCACGCAAAGCAAGACCCAATACTCCATACCGAACATTAATGCCTGTGAAGTACGCAGCGCGCTCCAGCTACCAGCTAGAACAAAGCAAAGAAGCAGCACATGAATGTCCATAGTCGGATTGATGAAACGTACCGTTACGGATGACATGGTCATTA
>NZ_JAVFVN010000754.1:0-334 GCF_030910085.1 Stenotrophomonas maltophilia group sp. RNC7
TTGGGGGGGGTTTTGTTTTTTTTTTTGGTGATGTATGGGGCCTTGCCATGGTTGTTACTGGTGGTTTTTAATACACCCCTACTGTTCCTATTGTTGCGGGGTTTGTCACCGGGCGTGGATGGGTTTAAAACATGGATAGCCGGGCGGGTGTAGCAATTTGTGAATGCATGTAGAGCCGAGCCCATGCTCGGCTGGCCGGCCGCAAGCAGCCGAGCATGGGCTCGGCTCTACGGCAGGCAGAGGTGTGCGGGCCCAACGGGCGCCCCCCCACGAGAAACAGCACCCCCCCCACCGCAGGGTTTGAGGGAAACCCGGCGCCCCTTGGCGGCAAGGC
>NZ_JAVFVN010000772.1:0-339 GCF_030910085.1 Stenotrophomonas maltophilia group sp. RNC7
CGAAGAGCAGAACCTGGTCGATCTGCTGACCCACCGTGTTCCGGCCGGCGTGGACGATGCCGCCAAGGTCAAGGCCTCGTATCTGGCCGCCGTGGCCCTGGGCACCGAAGCTTGTGCCCTGATCAGCCGCGCCAAGGCGACCGAACTGCTCGGCACCATGCTGGGCGGCTACAACATTGGCCCGCTGGTCCAACTGCTCGACGACAAGGAAATCGGCACGATCGCCGCCGACGCCCTGAAAAAGACCCTGCTGATGTTCGACGCCTTCCACGACGTGAAGGAAAAGGCCGACAAGGGCAACGCCAACGCCAAGGCCGTGATGCAGAGCTGGGCCGACGC
>NZ_JAVFVN010000774.1:0-430 GCF_030910085.1 Stenotrophomonas maltophilia group sp. RNC7
ATCAATAAAACTAGCCCCTTGGGTTCTGTAGTTATTAAAAATTGCAGTCCTAAGGGGCTTTTTGTGTGTTAACAAGACTTGTAGGTGAATGTGAATTAAAAAATATGAAGAAAAACAGACTGTTTATTAATTTTTGATACAGCTCTGTTTTTTTGTTTTAGGGGGAGAAAATATGTTACTTAAAAAGGTTTATAAAGTGAGTAGTAAAGGGAAAGATGATACACCACGTCTGTTTTTGCAACATTTGGTTTGTGAAGCAGCTTCTTTTGTTCCAGGTGAAAAACTTTCAGTAACAGAAAGAGGAGATCAAATTATCATTTCTGAACTTAAAGAAACTAATATGAATCAAATATCAGTTTCTAGTAGAAAAAATCAATCTACTGGTATACGTAGACCTTTGGTAGATACTGCAAAAGAATCATATAAGAAA
>NZ_JAVFVN010000792.1:0-564 GCF_030910085.1 Stenotrophomonas maltophilia group sp. RNC7
AAGTGTAAAGTAATACATATTCCAGCCTAATTCTAAAATACGATCGTGAAATATGTTTTTTACTCTTTCATTTGATTCCATCCTCCAACCATGAACGAAAATAATATTTGGAGCAGCATCATTTTTAGTAACGTATGCCTCACCTGTTACTGTGTCATTCTTCACATAATTTGATTGAAGGTGACTTTTATATGTAAATAATCCTGTTTTATAACCTATATGGCCTGAATTTTTTAAATCAAATTCAATGTCAGTTATTTTTCCTTGATAAAAATCCTCTAAATTTCTTATTGCCCCATCTGGATTAGGTAACGATTTAAATTGTGATGTTTTACTCCGTTTTCTATGTAAATCATATAAAGCAACTCGCTCAATCATTTTTGTAATCAACTTAATTCCTCCCCTAAACATAACGATTTCCCTCGATATTTATCTATTTTTGTATTTATTTGAAATAACTGACGTTTTATTATTATTAAATCACACTATATTTAAACGAACAAGCATTCTTCCATATACATTATTATTAAATGTATAAAAGTAACATTGTATATTAAATTAAAC
>NZ_JAVFVN010000819.1:0-493 GCF_030910085.1 Stenotrophomonas maltophilia group sp. RNC7
AATCTTTTTGGTTTCAACAAACTCATCGATTTTATACACTGCACTAGCCGCTTCATACAATAATCTCGTCGATTGTGAGATATGGACAACTTCACCCTCATGGTACCCAAAAGCAAACTCAGTAAGGGCATCTTGTAAAATATTCACCAGGTTTCTCCATCTATATTTTTTCTGACCTTTGTCATCAATATCAAAACCAACAAGATAAGCTTTTAGTGCTGATTCCGTAATTTGCTCGATGACTACATTCTCAGAACCAAATATACTTGTCATAATTTATACCTTCTTTTCCTAGTATGTTATCCATATTCTACATAGTTCGCATTTTTCCTCCTTAATTTTCCCAATACAGAACCCATTCGGCAATTCTCCATTCAGCCAACTACTACAAAACAAATATCCCCTCCGCTCAACATCGGAGATCATCACTACCAACAGCCTCACAATGTTAACCACAAGGGATACTTTCAGCTCTATTCAATTTTAACCCTAC
>NZ_JAVFVN010000825.1:0-368 GCF_030910085.1 Stenotrophomonas maltophilia group sp. RNC7
GCACCACGTAGTTCATCAACCCCGTGACCAGCGGCATGGCCACGAAGAAGATCATGATGACGCCGTGCGCCGTGAAGATCTGGTCGTAGTGGTGCGGCGGCAGGTAGCCGGTGGAATCGCCGAAAGCCACGGCCTGCTGCAGCCGCATCATGATGGCGTCGGCGAAGCCGCGCAGCAGCATGATCAGCGCGACGATGATGTACATCACGCCGATGCGCTTGTGGTCGACGGAGGTGAGCCATTCCGTCCAGAGGTACTTCCACTTGCGGAAGTAGGTGATGGCGCCGAAGACCGCTAGGCCTCCCAGGCACACGGCGGCCAGCGTGACCATGACGATGGGTTCATGGTACGGAATGGCCTCGAGGGTG
>NZ_JAVFVN010000832.1:0-488 GCF_030910085.1 Stenotrophomonas maltophilia group sp. RNC7
GCATAATTAAAGGACAAGCTAATTTCTATATTGCGAAAGATATAATATTTTATTTTAATTTATTTTTATTACCTATATTAGTTAACTATATATTTACTGTAGATAGTTGTAAAAAAGTAATTAAACTATATGATATTTTTGTATACTCATTCCCTATTTTCAGTTTTCTATTATTGCTCCTCAATAGATACTATGACATGAGTGGGAGTTTATATACTACAGTGGGGAATATTATTTTAATGAATTTAGCATATCTAGTAGGGTTAGTATTAAAAGAAAATGGAGATAAGAAGTTTTTAAGATATATTTATATAGGTGCATATTTAGTGCTGTATCTTGTTTCGCCTACTTCAGGCGGAATTTTACTTGTAGTTGCTATTGGGATGTACTATGTATTTAAGAAGACTGAAAAGGTTAATTGGGCAATTAAAGGGATACAAGGGGAAATAGGAGCAACCGGTCCAGAGGGCCCACAAGGAGTGCAAGGA
>NZ_JAVFVN010000833.1:0-314 GCF_030910085.1 Stenotrophomonas maltophilia group sp. RNC7
AAGTGGTATACTGCTTGATGGTAAATTTACTAGAGATGAATCTCTTCAAATTGAAACAAAACAAGGCACTGCAACAATCGATATTAAAGTAGGTGATACTGCTGCAGATTTAGTTAAGAAGATTAATGATGCAACTGAGAAAAAAACAATTGATGGAAAAGAGAATGATGTTAGCCTTGGGCTTAGGGCAGCATATGACAGCAAGTTAGGGAAATTAATGATAACAACAAAGGAATCAGGAGTTGAGCAGAAAATCCATATAAGTGGCAGCTCAATCTTTGCTGATATTGAGGCAAAAGGAAGTAATGCTAAGA
>NZ_JAVFVN010000375.1:0-456 GCF_030910085.1 Stenotrophomonas maltophilia group sp. RNC7
TATCTTGTTTAAATTCTCTATAACATAAGTGATATCTTCCTTATCAAAAGTTTTCATGGAATTTTTGGTATTCCCATCAAATATAGAAATCTCCATAACTTCATTAGGGTCTATATTCATCATATCTATGGGCCTTCTAAACCATATCACCATAATTATGCCAGCAACTAATAATATAGCTATAGGTAACTTTTTCTTCATAACCCTATCCCCTTTCCGCTCTTTCTTTATGTAAGTAAATTTTTATATAATTACACTTCCATCATACGATTTAAACCCCAATGTAACAATCTTCTCTTTTCTAGTCACAACCCCGTGGATCTTAATTTTATGCCTTTGTTTTCCCTATGCATTGAAGTAATAAAGGTAACCAGCCCTACTATTGAAAGTATTATTCCATTGATTTCAAAGATAAGGAAAGAATCACCTTATTTTCTTAACTTCCTTTGAAATACC
>NZ_JAVFVN010000848.1:0-303 GCF_030910085.1 Stenotrophomonas maltophilia group sp. RNC7
GACATCGAGAACGAATCCCGCGCCAAGACCAGTGGCGGTGGCATCGGCACCGGGATGAGCAGCGGTGGTGGCATCAGCAACCCGCTGGGGAGCGCGGCCGGTGCGGGGCTGAGCCTGCTGGGCGGTACGAAGAAGAACGACCGCAGCACCACCCACTCGGATCTCGCCGCCGGCACCGTGGTGGTGCGCGATGGCAATGAGAGCGCTTTGGCCGGTCTTGATCGGACCGCGACCGGCTTTGATACCGACAGCGCACTGTCGGCCGTTGACCTGCGCAAGATGCAGGAGCGTGCCGAGGTGATG
>NZ_JAVFVN010000849.1:0-782 GCF_030910085.1 Stenotrophomonas maltophilia group sp. RNC7
GTAGGGGTCTTCCGTACCTGCAACGCTGATTTGCACGTTCTGGGTAAGGTTGACCGGCGCCATGCCGGCAGCTTGATTGATCATGTCAGCGCTGTATGGATTGATCCCATTTTCATGCTGAATGATTGCATTCATCAGCGCCTTAAGGGCGGCAGGGTCATTGTTAACGTCGAACTTCTCACCCTCACTGATTCCCATCAATTGAGAGAGATGACCGACATATGAGTCAACATTATTGCCATCCTTCCTCGGTGCGTATCTTTCAACTACGCTTCTTATGGTGTTCAGACCACGCGTTCCGTAAAGCCGGAGTTGTCGTGCAAGGGCATCTAGCCCCTCTTGAGGGGTCTGGAATCTTGCGAACCGCTCCGCCTCCTCTCGGCTGGCCCCGCGTTGGCCTGCGTACTCAAGGTTGCCAGGGTTGTTGTTTCGGATGCCGCGAGGGGCATTAATCCCGGCTGCGACGTTCGCTGACTCGATAACGGCCTGACCAGATTGTGCCGCATCGATCCGCGACTTACGCCGCTCCATTAGCTTTTTGATGGCCGCGCTAGGCAGGTCACCATTCATCAGGTCAGCGCCGAAGGCGGATAGATCTGCCGCCTCGTCTGCGGTTGATTGAATGAACGCCTTGAGGTCGCCGATCCCCAATTTCTTGAGAATTGGCTCAATGTATTGCTTCCAGCCGGCGCTTATACCTTCCCACGCGCCTTTCGCAGCCTCTTTAAGGCGATCAAACTGTTTGATGGCGTCACTGAAGTCTAATTGACCGATAATACGAT
>NZ_JAVFVN010000880.1:0-28375 GCF_030910085.1 Stenotrophomonas maltophilia group sp. RNC7
CCCGAGGCATGCCTCGGGCGGGTTGGGCAGGACGCCCAACCCCGGTCTTGCCGTGTGCGCAGGAAAGCGCACACGAGCAAGCGGCTGCCAAGCCTACACGGACGTACTTGCGGCGTCCCCGCACTCCGACACCGCCCCGCCAAACCACGGATAGTCCGCTGTTGCTGCTGCTTCGGCCTTTGCCCTTGCTTGAAAGCCTCTGCGGGTGCAGGGCGCAGCCCTGCCGACTTCCGCCACTTGCGGTGGCAGCGACGGCCCACTAGCCTTCGGCCGTCGTTCACCACCCAAGGACCGCCCGTGAAACACCGTCATCTCCTGCTGGCCTCGGCAATCGCCGCCGCCACGCTGGCCCTGGCCGCCTGCAAGAAGGAAGCTGCCCCAGGCACCGATACCGCCAGCAGCAGCGCTCCGGCCGGTGAAACCGCCGACCAGTTCGTGGCCCGCATCAATGCCGAATTCAAGGCCGCTTACCCGGAGATGACCTCGGCGCAGTGGCTGTCCTCCACCTACATCAACGGTGATTCGGAACGCATTGCGGCCAAGGCCAACGAGCGTTCGCTGACCCAGCTCAACAGCTGGATCGAACAGGCCGCCAAGTTCGACGGCAAGCCGATGAGCGAGGACAGCAAGCGCGCGATCCACCTGCTGAAGCTGATGTCCTCGATGCCTGCACCGCGCGACCCGGCCAAGCTGGCCGAGCTGACCCAGATCGCCACGCGCATGGAAGGCAGCTACGGTGCCGGCAAGTACTGCACCGATGCCAATGATCCGAACTCCTGCCGCCAGCTGGGCGAGCTGGAACAGGTGCTGGCGCGCAGCCGCGACTATGACAAGCAGCTCGACGCCTGGCAGGGCTGGCACAGCACCACCAAGAGCATGCGCGGCGACTACCAGAAGTTCGTCGGCCTGGTGAACGAAGGCGCCAAGGGCATGGGCTTTGCCGATGCCGGCCAGATGTGGCGCAGCGGCTATGACATGCCGCCCGAACAGATCGGCCCGGAAACCGACCGCCTCTGGGAACAGGTCAAGCCGATGTACGAGCAGCTGCACTGCTACGCACGCGGCAAGCTGGACAAGACCTACGGCAAGGACAAGGCCGAAGTGGGCAACGGCCTGATTGCCGCGCACCTGCTGGGCAACATGTGGCAGCAGGACTGGTCGAACCTGTGGGACCAGCTGGAACCGTACCCGGGTGCCGGCAGCCTGGACATCACCGCTGCACTGGAAAAGCAGTACCAGACCAACCTGAGCGCGGCGCTGGCCAAGGCCGGCAAGGACGCCAACGTGGCGGCCCAGTACAAGGCGCAGCGCGAAGCCGAACTGCGTACCGCCAAGCAGATGACCGAACGCGCACAGGACTTCTATGTGTCGCTGGGCATGCCGTCGCTGCCGCAGTCGTACTGGGAACGCACCCAGTTCATCAAGCCCGACGACCGCGATGTGGTCTGCCACGCCAGCGCCTGGGACATGAACATGGAAGGCGATGTGCGCACCAAGATGTGCATCAAGCCGAACGAAGAGAACTTCACCACCATCTACCACGAGCTGGGCCATATCTATTATGACCTGGCCTACAACCCGCTGCCGCCGCTGTTCCAGGGCGGTGCCAACGATGGCTTCCATGAGGCAATCGGCGACACCATCGTGCTGGCGATGACGCCCAAGTACCTCAGCTCGATCGGCCTGGTCGATGCACCGACCGAGAGCCGCGAAGCGGTCATCAACAACCAGATGCGCATGGCGCTGTCGGGCGTGTCGTTCCTGCCGTTCGGGCTGATGATCGACCGCTGGCGCTGGGGCGTGTTCGATGGTTCGATCACCGCCGACAACTACAACAAAGCGTGGTGGGACCTGAAGGCCAAGTACCAGGGCGTGGCCCCGGCCAGCACCCGTGGCGAGGAATTCTTCGATCCGGGCGCGAAGTACCACGTGCCGGGCAACACCCCGTACACCCGCTACTTCCTGGCCCGCATCCTGCAGTTCCAGTTCTACAAGGGCCTGTGCGATGCGGCCGGCTACAAGGGCCCGCTGCACGAGTGCACCTTCTACGGCAACAAGGAAGCCGGCCAGAAATACTGGGCGATGCTGAGCAAGGGTGCCAGCCAGCCGTGGCAGGCCACGCTGAAGGAGCTGACCGGCACCGACAAGCTCGATGCCGGCCCGATGATCGAGTACTTCACTCCGGTCAACGAGTGGCTGAAGCAGCAGAACGAAGGCCAGATGTGTGGCTGGCAGGCCAACGCAGCCCCGGCGGCGAAATGAGAAAAGGGGCGGGTCCGCAAGGATCCGCCCCTTCTCCGTGGTGTAGAGCCGAGCCATGCTCGGCTGCGTTTCCACCGTGCTGCGCACGGCAAGCCGAGCACGGCTCGGCTCTACAGATTCGGCGCGATCAGCTGTCCTTCTTCGCCGCCATCGCCGCGGCCAGTTCCGCCTTGAATTCCTCGAAGGTCTGGCCCTTCTCTTTCGCTTCGGCATGCGCGGCGTCGCGCAGCGCATCGGAGTACATCAGGCGCACCGGCGTGCCGTTGCGCTCGTGCAGTTCACCTGCCTGCATGATCAGCGCCAGTACCTGTGCGGCGGAGTCACTGTGGCCGGCGATGCGGCCGTCCATGCCCAGCACCCATTCGCCGTCGCGGCGCACGACACCGGCCAGCAGGGTGCGCTGCGCGTCGCGCAGTTCGGCATGCGGCTCCACCGGCGAGGCCTGGGCAGCGGCCTTGTTGGCGGCCTGCTTTTCCTGGCGACGGCGCTGGTCGCGGCGGGTCTTGGAGCTGGTGGACATGGTGCGGTACCGCTGCGAAGGGGGGCGCAAGGATAGCGCACCCCGCCCGCAGCGCTGCTTCACGCGTGCTCGATCCAGTCCGGTCAGTCCAGCACCTTGCCATGCCGCCAGTAGCCCATGAAGGTGATCGCGCGGCGGTCCAGCCCGCAATCGCGCACCAGGTGGCGGCGGATCGCCATCACCGCCCCCGCCTCACCCGCCACCCAGGCGTACAGCGGACCGGCCACACGGGTATCGGCCTGCTCCCAGAGGATCTGCGTATCGACGTCGATCTCCTCCAGCGCATCGCCGGCAGCCACGCCCGAGGCGGCTGCCAGCCGCGCCTGGACCGCCTGCAGCAACGGCTGTCCGGAGGCGGCCTGCCCGCGCGGCAGCCAGACCAGCTCGGCGCTGGAGGGCGCCTTCAGGTGCACCGCATCACCGGCCTGCGCCACCTCCAGCAGCGCCAGCGTGCGCGGTGGGTCGACCATGGCCGCCAGTTCCTCAAGAATGCCAGCCACCGCCGGTAGCGCGGTTTCATCGGCCACCAGCAGCACCTGGCCGACGCCGGCCGGCGGCCTCCATTCCCAGCCTTCGCTGCTGTCGGCACAGTCGGCATCGGGGGCCAGCAGCACTACGCGGTCGCCCGGTCGCGCGTGGATGGCCCAGCGCGAGGCCGGCCCGGTCTCGCCATGCAGCACGAAATCAACATCGACTTCGCCCAGCTCTGCACGCAGCTGGCGGATGGTATAGGTGCGCATCGGCGGGCGCTGATCGTCCGGCAGCGCCCGGTAGCGGGGGTACCAGTCCTCGCCGCTGGGCACCTGTGGCAGGTCCTGCCCGGGCAAGGGGAAGAACACCTTGATGCGCTGGTCCGGGCCTTCGGTCTTCATCCGCGCCACGTCGGCGCCGGTGAACACCATGCGGTCCAGGGAAGGGGAAAGAACGCGGCGCTCCTTCAGCGCCACCTCGAACAGGCGGTAGGTCTGCTGCGCAGCCATGGCGAAACCTCATGCAACGACATTGGGTCGGCTGGCTGTCGTGCACCCACGCACCGGCTGGCTGGAATGCCCAGCCTAGTCCGGCCGTTCCCTGCCGCAAGTGTTTCGGGCATCGCGGCCCACCCTACCCCTGCGCGCTGCTCAGTGACCCGTGCAGGCTGCCCGCGCCGCGCGCTCGCGCTGGTGTTCCCAGTACCAGAACACGAAACCGGCGCCGAAGAACGCCGCCTGGCCCAGTGCCAGGTGCAGCGGGCTGCCGCTCAGCAGTGGTGACACCACGCCGGCCACCACGGTGCTGATCATCAGCTGCACGAAGGCCTGCAGCGACGAGGCCAGGCCGCGCTGATGCGGGTACATGTCCAGCACCGCCAGCGCCAGGATCGGGAAGATCAGCGCCATGCCCATGCCACCCAGGAAGATCGGCAGTACTGCCCATGGCAGCACGAACTGTGGCGACAGCACCACGTAGCCAACGTTCAACAGCACGGACAATGCGCACAGGCCGAAACCAATGGAGACCTGGCGGGTGGGCGTGGTGTGCCCGGCCATGCGCCCGGACAGGAATGAGCCGGTGGTCATGCCGCCGATGGTCGGGATGAACAACCAGGCGAAACCGCCCTCGCCCAGGTGCAGGTGCTGCATCACGAACACCGGCGCCGAGGCGATGTACAGGAAGATGCCGCCGAAACCGATACTGCCGGCCAGCGCCAGGCGCAGGAAGCGCGGGTTGAAACCGATGCGCACGTAATCGCGCATCAACGCGCGCGGCGACAACGGCACGCGCACTTCGACGGGATGGGTCTCGGGCAGGTAGCGTGCAGTGGCCGCCAGCAGGACCAGCCCGAACACCACCAGGAACCAGAAGATCAGCGGCCACCCCGCGCCACTGAGCAGGATCCAGCCACCGATGATCGGCGCGATGGCCGGAGCGATGCCGAACAGCATCGACACCTGGCTCATCAGCCGCTGGGCATCGTGGCCGTGGTACAGGTCGCGGATCACCGCGCGGCCGACGATCATGCCGACACCCGCCGACAGGCCCTGCAGCGCACGGAACGCCAGCAGCGTGGTCAGGTCGGTGGACAGCGCGCAGCCCACCGAGGCGCCGACGAACACCACCAGGCCACCGAGGATCACCCGCTTGCGGCCCCAGGCGTCGGACAGCGGACCGTGCGCCAGGCTCATCAGGCCGTAGAACAGCAGGTAGACGCTGATGGTCTGCTGCACCGCCACCTCGTCCACCGCCAGGCGCCGGGCCAGCTGCGGGAAGGCCGGGAAGATGGTGTCGATCGAGAACGGGCCGAACATGGCCAGGCCGGCAAGCAGCAGGGCCATGCGGCGGGTGGAGGGAGCAACAGCGGCGGTCATGAGAAAGGCGTCCGGCAGGGCCATGCGTGGCACGCACGGCGGGCGCCGGTCCCCTTCTGCAGGGACGGCGCCAGATGAATTCGGGTATCCGGCCATCATAGGTGGGGATTGCGCCCGATGCCATGCAGCGATGCACAAAACGCACGTCCGGGCCATCGGCCATTCAGCCGCGGGGCCGTGCCGGGAGGCGGCCAGCGGGCCCGCAACGGGCTATAATCCGCCGGCAACACGGTGGGAGAAGCGGAACACCGCTGCCGAAGGCGCAACGCCCGTAATCGCTCAGGCCCGATACCACCCGTAACAGAACTCTGGAGAGACCGGTTCGATCCGGCGCCGAAGGGGCACGAAGCTGCGGTCCGCCGCGCTTTTAAACTCTCAGGCAAAAGGACAGAGGGGCGCCCCGCAGACCGCCGACCGGCGGCTTGTGCCCGTGCGTGTGCCCTTTCCTGACGGATCCTTCGCCATGTCCCAGAACACCCCTTCCCTGCGTGAGTTCGAGCACCACAATGCGTTCGTCGAGCGCCACATCGGCCCCAACGATGCCGAGATCGCGCAGATGCTCGACGTCGTCGGCCACGCGTCGCTGGATGCGATGACCGATGCCATCGTGCCGGCCAAGATCAAGTCGCCGGCACCGCTGGCGCTGCCGGAGTCGATGACCGAAGTGCAGGCACTGGCGAAGATCCGCGCGATCGCCGACAAGAACACCGTGCTGCGCAGCTTCATCGGCCAGGGCTACTACGGTACCCATACCCCGAACGTGATCCTGCGCAACATCCTGGAAAACCCGGCCTGGTACACCGCCTACACCCCGTACCAGGCCGAGATCTCGCAGGGCCGCATGGAAGCGCTGATCAACTTCCAGACCCTGTGCGCCGACCTCACCGGCATGGAGATCGCCAACGCCTCGCTGCTGGACGAAGCCACCGCCGCCGCCGAAGCGATGACCCTGGCCAAGCGTTCGGCCAAGTCGAAGTCGGACACCTTCTTCGTGCACGACGCCGTGCACCCGCAGACCCTGGAACTGCTGCGCACCCGCGCAGAACCGATGGGCATCGTGCTGCGCGTCGGCACCCCCGCCGAAGCACTGGAAGCGGAAGCCTTCGGCCTGCTGCTGCAGTACCCGGACACCTTCGGCCAGGTCGGCGACTACAAGGCCCTGGTCGAGGCCGTGCACGCACGCGGCGGCCTGGTGGCCGTGGCCACCGACCTGCTGGCGCTGACCCTGCTGGCCGCACCGGGCGAATGGGGCGCGGACATCGTGGTCGGCAACAGCCAGCGTTTCGGCGTGCCGTTCGGCTTCGGCGGCCCGCACGCCGCGTTCATGGCCTGCCGTGACGCCTACAAGCGCTCGATGCCGGGCCGCCTGATCGGTGTCTCCATCGATGCCCAGGGCAACCCGGCCTATCGCCTGACCCTGCAGACCCGCGAGCAGCACATCCGCCGCGAGAAGGCGACGTCGAACATCTGTACCGCACAGGTGCTGCTGGCGGTGATGGCCTCGATGTATGCGGTCTACCATGGTCCGGAAGGCCTGACCCGCATCGCCCGGCGCACCCACCGCCTGGCCTCGATCCTGGCTGCGGCACTGCGCAACGCCGGCGTGCAGGTCGGTGGCGACTTCTTCGACACCCTGCACATCACCGGCGTGCATGCCGATGAGATCCACGCCAAGGCACGCGCCGCCGGTTACAACCTGCGCGCGATCGACAGCGACTCGGTCGGCATCAGCCTGGACGAGACCGCCACCCGCGCCGACGTGGTCGCGCTGGCCGCCGTGTTCGGCGCGCAGGCCGACGTCGATGCGCTGGATGCCAGCACCGCCGACGCACTGCCGGCCGGCCTGCTGCGCCAGTCGGCGTTCCTGACCCATCCGGTGTTCAACACCCACCACAGCGAGCACGAACTGCTGCGCTACCTGCGTTCGCTGGCCGACAAGGACCTGGCGATGGACCGCACGATGATCCCGCTGGGCTCGTGCACCATGAAGCTCAACGCCACCGCCGAGATGATCCCGGTGACCTGGCCGGAGTTCTCGCAGATCCACCCGCTGGTGCCGGCCGACCAGGCGCTGGGTTACAAGGAACTGATCGATACGCTGGAAGCGATGCTGGTGGAATGCACCGGCTACGACGCGGTCAGCCTGCAGCCGAACTCCGGCGCGCAGGGCGAGTACGCCGGCCTGCTGGCGATCCGCGCCTACCACCGCTCGCGCGGCGAAGGCCACCGCGACATCTGCCTGATCCCGGACTCGGCGCACGGCACCAACCCGGCCTCGGCGCAGATGTGCGGCATGAAGGTCGTGGTGACCAAGACCGATGCCAACGGCAACGTCGACGTCGAGGACATCCGCCTCAACGCCGAGAAGTACAGCGACCGCCTGGCCGCGATCATGATGACCTACCCGTCCACGCACGGCGTGTTCGAGGAAGAGGTGGTCGAGATCTGCGAGATCATCCACAAGCACGGCGGCCAGGTGTACACCGACGGCGCCAACATGAACGCCCTGGTCGGCGTGGCCAAGCCGGGCAAGTGGGGTTCGGACGTTTCGCACCTGAACCTGCACAAGACCTTCTGCATCCCGCACGGCGGTGGTGGCCCGGGCGTGGGCCCGTGCGCGGTCAAGGAGCACCTGGCCCCGTTCCTGCCGGGCAAGCTGGGTGAAAACGGCCCGGTCGGCATGGTCAGTGCGGCCAGCTTCGGCAGCGCTTCGATCCTGCCGATCAGCTGGATGTACATCGCGATGATGGGCCGCGAAGGCCTGCGCAAGGCCACCCAGGTCGCGCAGCTCAACGCCAACTACATCGCCAAGCGCCTGGCCCCGCACTTCAAGACCCTGTACACCGGCCGCAACGGCCTGGTGGCGCACGAATGCATCCTGGACGTGCGCCCGCTGGAGAAGACCAGCGGCATCGGCGCCGAGGACGTCGCCAAGCGCCTGATCGACTTCGGCTTCCACGCCCCGACCCTGAGCTTCCCGGTCGCGGGCACGCTGATGGTCGAACCGACCGAGAGCGAGTCGCTGCACGAGCTGGATCGCTTCATCAACGCGATGATCCAGATCCGAGAGGAAATCAGCGCGATCGAAGACGGCCGCCTGGACCGCGAGGACAACCCGCTGAAGAACGCGCCGCACACCGCCACCGCGGTGACCGCCAGCGAGTGGACCCACGCGTACCCGCGCGAACTGGCCGCCTTCCCGCTGGCCAGCCTGAAGCAGAGCAAGTACTGGCCGCCGGTGGCACGCGTCGACAACGTGTACGGTGACAAGAACGTGATGTGCGCCTGCATCCCGGTCGATGCCTACAAGGATGATGAAGTCGAGGCTTGATTCCTCACTGCATCGATAAAGAAAACGGCCCGCTTGCGCGGGCCGTTTTCATGAGGGCGTGTGGACCAAGGTCCACACCCACAATTACCCGATCACGGGTCCGGCATCTGTCCCAGGCTCAACTGCCACGATACGCCGAAGCGGTCCTGCACCCAGCCATAGCGGTTGCTGAAGTCGTAATCACCCACCGGCATCAACCAATGGCCGCCCTCGCCCAGCACGCGTGCCGCACGCTCGAACTGCTCGGCACCGGAGCACTCGACGAACAGCGAGATCGACGGGCTGAAGGTGAAGTCGTGCACATCCAGGCTGTCGAAGCACAGGTAGTGGGTGCCACCGAGCAGGAAGATGGCCTGGCGGACCTGTCCGGGTACGCCGGCGCCGGCCCCCTCGGGGTGGCGTTGCAGGGCCAGCAGGCGGAAATCGGCAAAGGCTTCGGCGTACAGGGCCAGCGCGGCCTCGGCCTGGCCGGTGAACATCAGGAAGGGACGGCTGCGCAGCATGCGGTACTCCTGGTCGACGGGCCGCTGGCGGCCCACACGATCAGGATGGCACGGCGGATGTATGCCGGCTGTAGAGCCGAGCCCGCGCTCGGCTGGCGACTACGCGAACAGCAGCCGACCACAGGGTCGGCTCTACAGAAACTACAGCAACCGCAGCCGACCGTAGGGTCGGCTCTACAGCTTCAGTCACGCCTCGCGCATGCGCCGGGCGATGGCGCTGCCGGCGGCGATGGTGGCGGTCAGCGCCACCATCGACAGGAACTGCAGGCGGGTGTGAGCCTCGCTCAGCAGCAGGCCGAAGATCAGCGCCAGGATCGCCAGCGCGCAGCAGGTCAGCCACGGGAAACCGGCCATGCGGAACGGCAGCCGGGTACCCAGGCGATCGGCGCGGCGGCGCAGTACCAGCTGCGAAACCAGCGACAGCGTCCACACCAGCAGGCAGGTGGAACCGACGATGTTCAGCAGCACCGGCAGCACCCGGTCCGGGAACAGCAGTTCCATCACCGTGGCCGCAAAGCCGAACAGCACGCTGGCCAGCACGGCGATGACCGGCACCTGCCGCGGATCGGTCCAGCCCAGCACGGCCGGCGCTTCGCGGCGCTGCGCCAGCGAATACATCATGCGCGAGGCGCCGTAGAGGTTGGCATTGAGTGCCGACAGCAGCGCGATCACCGCGATCAGGGTGATGGCGGTGCCGGCGCCCGGAATGCGCGCAATGTCCAGCACGGCGGCGAAGGGCGACTTCAGTGCTTCGCTGGTCCAGGGCACCACGGCGATGATCACGCTCAGCGAGCCGATGTAGAACACCAGAATGCGCCAGGCCACGGTACGGATGGCACGGGCGATGCTGCGTTCGGGATCTTCGGTTTCGGCCGCCGCAACGGCAACGATTTCGGTCCCACCGAAGGCAAAAACGACAACCAGCAGCGCCGCACCGATCCCGGCCAGGCCCTTCGGTGCGAAACCGCCGTGTCCGGTGAAGTTGCTCAGGCCAGGTGAGGTGACCTGCGGCAGCCAGCCCATCAGCAGTGCCACGCCGATGGCAATGAAGGCCAGGATCGCCGCCACTTTCAGGATGGCGAACCAGAATTCGAACTCGCCGAAGTTCTTCACCCCGAGCAGGTTGATCGCAGTGAAGAACAGCATGAAGGCCAACGCAGCCATCGGCACCGGCACCACCGGCCAGACCGTGGCAAGCAACCCGGCCGCACCCACCGCCTCGGCGGCGATCACGATCACCAGCTGCACCCACCACAACCAGCCGACCGTGGCGCCAGCGGTGGCGCCCATGGCATCGGCGGCGTACACCGAGAACGCGCCGCTGGTCGGTTTGGCCGCCGCCATCTCGCCCAGTGCGTTCATCACGATGATCACCAGCGCGCCAGCGACCAGATACGAGACCAGAACGGCCGGACCGGCCGCCTGCACACCGACGCCCGAGCCGAGGAACAGGCCGGCGCCGATGGCACTGCCCAGGCCCATCATGATCAGCTGGCGGGGCTTGAGCGAATGTCCGAGGCGGGACGGCGAAGCGGTCGGAATCGAATTGGGCATCGGCGGGGCTGGCGGCGGGCTACAGGGGCGACACCTTACCCTGTCCCAGGCCCGCGGGGATAGGCACAGCGCAGCAGGGGGCTCAGGCCAGTGCGGGCTCGCCGACGTTGCCGCCGATCCGGGCGCGATAGGCGCGCGGCGAGAAACCGGTTTCAGCCTTGAACTTGCGGGTGAAGGCGCTCTGGTCGCTGAAACCGCAGGCCTGGCCGATGCAGGCAATGCTGTCGTCGCCATGCAACAGGTGCATGGCCATCTGGATCCGCAGCCGGGTCAGCACCTGCTGCGGGGTCATCTGGAACACCTTGCGGAAACTGCGCTCCAGCTTGGACAGCGAAAAGCCTGTGATGTCCAGCAGGGTCTGCATGCGCACGTTCTCGGCGTAGTGCGCGTTGAGGTGGGCCAGCGCCAGCCGCAGCTGCTCGTACTGGGCGCCCAGGCTGTCCTTCTGGCCCAGGTCGCGGGAAATGCCGATCAGGCCCTCGATGGCGCCATCGACCAGCAACGGACGCTTGCAGGTCAGGCACCAGCCCGGTTCGCGGTTGGCGAACAGGTGCAGCTCCATCAGGTTCTCGATCACCTCGCCGGACAGCACGCGGGCGTCCTGGTCGACATAGTCCGCGCTGAGGCCGGTCGGGTAGATCTCGGCCGCTGTGCGCCCGATCACGTCCTTGCGTGCGCGCAGGCCCAGCCGTCGCAGCATGGTCTGGTTGACGTGGGTATACCGCCCCTGGCGGTCCTTGATGAAGAACAGCACATCCGGGATGGCGTCGAACAGGGCTTCGATGTCGGCGGGCTCGACTCGCATGGGGCAAGCATACCCGAGCCTGCTTTTGCCCGTACGTTCACCTTTGCCGGACCTGGGTTTAACGGGTTCGGTTCCAGTGTCGTGGTTCCCTTGATGATCCGGAGCCCCCCATGGCCGCCAGCAAGCCGACCGGCAAGCGCGCAACCGAAAACCACCCCCGCGGCAACGGCGATGAACTGCACCCGCGCGCCGGCGGCAGCCACCCGGCGATGACCACCGATCAGGGCATCCCGGTGGCAGACAACCAGAACTCCCTGCGGCAGGGACCTCGAGGACCCACGCTGCTGGAAGACTTCATCCTTCGCGAGAAGATCACCCACTTCGATCACGAACGCATTCCCGAGCGCATCGTGCACGCACGTGGCAGCGCGGCACATGGCTACTTCGAGTTGACCCGGTCTCTGGCCGCCCACACCCGGGCGCGCATCCTGACCGAGGTAGGCGTGAAGACGCCCGTGTTTACCCGCTTCTCGACCGTGGCCGGTGGCGCAGGGTCGGTGGACACTCCGCGCGACGTGCGCGGCTTCGCGGTCAAGTTCTATACCAAGGAAGGCAACTGGGATCTGGTCGGCAACAACATCCCGGTGTTCTTCATTCAGGACGCCATGAAATTCCCGGACCTGGTGCATGCGGTGAAGATGGAACCAGACCGTGCGTTCCCGCAGGCGGCTTCGGCCCATGACACCTTCTGGGACTTCATTTCGCTGATGCCCGAGTCGATGCACATGATCATGTGGGCGATGAGCGACCGCGCCATTCCGCGCTCGCTGCGCATGATCGAAGGCTTCGGGGTGCACAGCTTCCGCCTGCTGAACGAGGCGGGCGAGTCGACGTTCGTCAAATTCCACTGGCGACCCAAGCTGGGCATCCAGTCAACGGTCTGGGACGAAGCGTTGAAACTGCAATCGGCTGACAATGACTTCCATCGCCGCGACCTGTTCGAGGCCATCCAGCGCGGTGACTTCCCCGAGTGGGAACTGGCGGTGCAGCTGTTCACCGAAGAAGAAGCGGACGCATTTCCGTTCGATCACCTGGATCCGACCAAGATCATCCCTGAATCGCTGGTACCGCTGCAGGTGATCGGGCGCATGGTGCTGGACCGCTGGCCCGACAACTTCTTCGCCGAGACCGAGCAGGTGGCGTTCTGCCCGGCCAACGTGCCGCCGGGCATCGACTTCAGCAACGATCCGCTGCTGCAGGGCCGCCTGTTCTCCTACCTGGACACCCAGCTGCTGCGGCTTGGCGGCCCGAACTTCCACCAGATTCCGGTGAATGCCCCGAAGTGCCCATTCGCCAATCACCAGCGCGACGGCCACATGCAGATGCAGGTGCCCAAGGGCCGCGTCGCCTATGATCCCAGCTCGCTGCAGGAGGACTCGCCGCGCGAGACGCCCGCAGGTTTCCGCAGCCACGCCAGCGCCGACGATGGCCGCAAGGGCCGCACCCGCGCGGAGAGCTTCGC
This sequence comes from Stenotrophomonas maltophilia group sp. RNC7, assembly GCF_030910085.1. Classification (NCBI taxonomy): domain Bacteria; kingdom Pseudomonadati; phylum Pseudomonadota; class Gammaproteobacteria; order Lysobacterales; family Lysobacteraceae; genus Stenotrophomonas; species Stenotrophomonas maltophilia group sp. RNC7. The sequence goes on from NZ_JAVFVN010000880.1 coordinate 12,786, forward strand.
CGACCACTACAGCCAGGCCCGCATGTTCTTCCGTAGCCTTGAGAAGCCGGAACAGGCGCATCTGGCATCGGCACTCGTGTTCGAATTGTCCAAGGTGGAAACACTCAAGGTGCGGGTGCGTACCGTCAGCCACCTGCGCAACATCGACGAATCACTGGCGCAGCGCGTAGCCGATGGACTCGCGCTGCCTGCACTGCCCGACCCCGCGCCGACCGCCACGCCGGCGCAGGACATGCCTGCCGCTCCCGAGGTGCGCGTGATCGGGCGCAACAAGCCCACCCTGCAAGGGCGCAGCATCGGCATCCTGTTTGATGAGGGCTCCGACGCGCGCGTGATGGCCAGCCTGAGCAAAGCGGCGCGGAAGGCGGGTGCAGACGTGAAGCTGGTCGCGCCCAAAGTAGGCGGCGCCACGCTGAGCGATGGGGCGATGCAGGCGGCGGATGGGCAACTGGCGGGCACGCCATCGGCTGTGTTCGATGCGGTAGCCGTGGTGCTCAGTCCGGAAGCCGCGAAGGCCTTGTCGAAAGAGAGTGCAGCCATCGAGTTCGTCAGCCAGGCGTGGGCGCACCTGAAGGCCATCGCCAGCGACGCAGGCGGCCAGGCGCTGCTGAAGGCGGCGCGCGTCGGAAACGATGCCGGCATCGTCGAAGCGGAAGACGCCAAGGCCTTCCTGGCGGCGGCCGCCACCCGCCAGTGGGCGCGTGAACCGAAGCTGCGCCTGCTGGCCTGACTACTACAACAGGAGAACCGTCATGCCCCGTGGTGACAAATCCTCATATACCGACAAACAGAAGCGCCAGGCCGAGCACATCGAGGAAAGCGAGCGCGAGCGCGGTGCCAGCGAAAGCACCGCCGAACGCATCGCCTGGGCCACCGTGAACAAGCAGGACGGTGGCGGCAAGCGTAGCGGCAGCGCACGCAAGGGCACGAAGAAGGCGGCCAGCAAGAAGGCTGCCAAGAAGGCGCCTGCCAGGACGTCGGCCACAAAGAAGGCCACAAAGAAGGCCACGACCAAGGCGACGGCCGCGAAGAAGGCGCCTGCGAAGAAGGCGGCGGCAAAGAAGGCACCGGCTCGTAAGACCGCCACCAAGAAGGCCGCAAAGAAGACAGCGGTCAAGAAGGCCGGTACAGCCGCCTCGCGCAGTGCTGCAGCGAAGAAGGCGGCCAAGACCCGTGCGGCGAAGAAGACCGTGCGCAAGGTGGCGGCCAGGAAAGCGGCACGTACCCGCGCCCGCAGTTGAGCGCCTCGTTCAGCGCGGCAACGTCCTCATCCACGCGGCCACTTCGGCTGCAGCTGCGTCGGCACGTGCCTGCAGCAGCAGATGTGGCCCCTGCAACGACACATGGCGGGCATCGGGCAACAGGGCCTGCAGCTCGGCCACGCTGGGCGGCCACAGCAGGCGGTCGTGGCACGCGTGCAGGCACAGCGTCGGCACCTGGATTGCCGGCAGCAATGCACGCACGTCGACCCGCAGGGTCGCCGCGGCGCGTTGCCGCAACGTGCTCGTCGGAGTCCTGGCCAATGCATCGCGCAGCATCGACGTGTGCCCGCGGGTGCACCACGCCCCCAGCAACAGGCGCGACAGCAATGCCACGGGAGGCAGCGGCCAGGCCGGCGACAGCAGGGCTGCGCTGGCTGCCGGCAGTGGCACCGGCCGACGCGCAAAGGTCGCGGCAAGCACCAGTCCGCGCAGCCCGGTGGGTTGGCGCGTGGCCAGTTCAACAGCCAACGGGCCCGAGAAAGACTCGGCGAGCAGGATGAAGGGACGACTGGGCAGCTGCGACCACAGCCGTTGGGCAAGCGTGGCGTGATCCTGCGGTCCCTGCGCGGGCAGCGTGATCGCCTGCGTCGTCAGACCATAAGCCTGGAGTGCCGACAGGAACGGGGGCGACAGCCTGCTGGAGCCATCCAGACCGGGCAGCATCAGCACGTGCTGCGGCGCGGCCGATGCAGGGAAACAGATCGGCGTTTCCTCGCTCCCGATTCCCATGCCACCTCCTTTGCTGGCAAGCATCACCCACATCGGCAGGCAACGGAACCCCTGCTCCGGCTGTCCTGCTGCTTTGCCGGCCAGGGTTGGGCAATACTACCCGCTCTGCCGCGGGACGCGGCTACCCGGGAGAGCCGTTTATGCGATGGACCTGCGCGCTGGCCATGATGGCCATGATGCTGCCACTGGACAGCTCCGCCAGCGATGGTTGGATAAATGGGGATGGCAAGGCGTTGGTGGAGACCGATGCCATGAAATCCAGCGGCGGCTTCGCGGCATCGCTGCTGGTCACTTCCGATGCCGACTGGCGGGCCAAGTGGGAGACCCCGCCGGAGACCACTCCCCGCTTCAACGAGGCCGACGAAGTCCACCCGGGCGGTGAGTTGTTCCTGCTGACATTCATCTCCAACCCGCAACTGGACGAAAACCGCGTACCCAAGGTGCACTGCGATCTGCGCATGCTGCGCCCGGACGGCAGTACCAGTATCGACGAACGCGATGTTCCCTGTTTCACCGCCGCCCTGACCGGCCCGCCAAACCTGCTGTACATGACCAACCTGCACCTGAAGTTCGTCGCCGAGGCCGGTGATCCGAAAGGCACGTGGACTGCGCAGGTGGTGGTCCGGGATCTGCTGCGGAAAGTGAGCCTGCCGCTGCAGGCCCGCTTCGACGTCCGTTGAACCGGGGCATGCGGATGAAGATGCGGCGACTCCTGAGCTGGACCGGCCTTGCGCTTTGCGTGGTCTACCTGCTGTTGACCGCATGGCTGGTTCACGGCGCGCAGTCGGAGGGGGACCCGAAGGGTACCTATATCCTGATGGCGCTCCCCATCACCCTGCAGTCTGCCGCACTCGATGCCATCGGCGCAGGCGGCCTGCTGCGTGGCAAACCCTGGTCGACCGCATATGCAGTGCTGGTTCCGCCAACACTGCTGTTGCTGTACGCAGCCGGCTGGCTGATCGAACGCTCAGCGCGCGGGCGCTAGCCCGCGGCATCGTTCCGGTGGGTGCATCGACGCCCTGCATGCGGGACATCGCAGGCAGGGCGCCTTCCAGTATCCAGTTACAGGTCGCTTACGCCGCCCGCGCCGGCATGACCGGCATGCGCGGCCCCTGCTCCAGCTGGAATACCGCCACTGACGTGGTCAGTGCATGCGCCTGTTCTTCCAGCGCGCGGCTCGCGGCAGTGGCTTCTTCCACAAGCGCGGCGTTCTGCTGGGTCACCTGGTCCATCTGCACCACCACCTGGTTGACCTGCTCGATGCCGGCGGCCTGCTCCTTGCTGGCCGCTGCGATATCGCTCATCAGCTGGGTGGTGCGCGAACTGGCCTGCGCCACGCGTGCGATCGCGGCTTCCGATTCAACGGTCACCGCCAGGCCACTCTTCACCTTGGAAGCGGCGTCCTCGATCAGTTCCTTGATCTCCTTGGCGGCGACACCGGCACGCTGTGCGAGCGTGCGCACTTCACTGGCGACCACGGCAAAGCCACGACCCTGCTCGCCTGCACGCGCAGCTTCCACTGCCGCATTCAGCGCCAGGATGTTGGTCTGGAACGCGATGCCGTCGATCACCGTGGAGATTTCCGAGATGCGTGCCGAGGACTGATCGATCTCGCCCATCACCGATGCCATCTGTGCCATCGCCTGCTCGGTCTCGCGCACGGCGGCACCGGCGGCATGCGCTTCGCTGTCAGCCTGACGCGCCAGTTCGGCGTTCTGGCGTACGGTGGAGGTCAGCTCCTCCATCGACGCGGCCGCTTCTTCCAGATTCGCAGCCTGCTGCTCGGTGCGGCGCGACAGGTCGTTGTTGCCGGCGGCCAGTTCCTGGGCCGCGTTGTTGATGCTGTCGGCAGCCACCTGGATGCCGCGGACAATGCCGGTCAGCTGCGCGGTGGTGGTGTTGGCATCGTCGCGCATGCGCGCAAACACGCCTTCGTACTCGCCCTCCATGCGTGCGGTCAGGTCGCCATGCGAGATCGCGCGCAGCACGTCGGAAACATCGGCGATGCTGGCCTGCGAACTGGCCATCATGCCGTTGAGGTGCTCGACCATCGTCTTGAACTGGTACTGGAACGCAGCGGCATCGCCACGCATGCTGAAATCGCCGGCGCGAGCGGCGCGGGCCAGGTCATCAATCTGCGCGTTGATCGCCATCAGGCTCTGCTTCACCGCCGCCAGGGTGCGGGTCAGCGTGCCCTTCTCGCCCGGGTAGTCCGGCAGGTCGCGGCTGAGGTCACCCATGGCGTAACGCTGCATCACCTCGGCCATCAGCAGTTCCACCTGCACGTGCGACTCGACCAGGCTGTTGGTGGCCTGCACCATGCGGCCGAAATCACCGGGGAACGCACTGGCGTCCATGCGATAGCGGATTGCACCGGCCTCGTGCTGCTCGGCCATCTGCAACTGCGCGCCGATCGCCGCCTGCACACTCTGGCGCACGCTGGCCATCGCCTCGCCCAGCTGGGTCAGTTCGTCACGGCCGCCCAGGCGGAATTCCTGATCCAGCTGGCCCTTGGACAGGCGCTCGGCCAGGTTCACCGCGCGGGCCAGCGGGCCGGTCAGGCTGCGCCCGATCATCACCGAGGCACCGATGCCGACCAGCAGTGCAACGCCGCCCAGCACCAGCAGCTGCAGCAGGCTGCGCTCGCCCAGGCGGATGGCCTCGGCGGCTGCCTCACGGCTTTCCTTCTCTTCGAAATCCACGCCATCGGACAGTGCCTTGTTCCAGCCGTTGGCCGCTTCCTGCACCGGGCCCAGGGTCAGTGCCACGGCACCCGGGTAGTCGCCCTGCTCCATCAGTTCGCTGGTCTGCTTGTTGAGCGGGCGCGCGATGGCACGCTTGGCCGCGATGGTTTCCGCGATGGCCTTGCCCTCCGCATCGCCTGGCAGCGCCTGGTAGGCGGCCCAGCTGGCCTCATAGCGCTTGACCAGATCGGCAATTCGCTTCTCATCGCTGCCGCGGTCTTCGCCCTGGCGGATCAGCATTTCGCGACGCACCACCATCATCTGGTTGTTGGCGTCGAGCATCTGCGACAACAGGCGCACCTTGGCCACGCTGACGTCGACCACCTGCTGCATCGCGCGCTTCTGCACGACACTGGCGGTGGCGCCGGTGGCCACCACGGCGGCGACCAGCAGCAGCAACAGGCCAAAGCCCAGCCCAAGACGCCAGGCAACCCTGACGTTCCTCAAGTAGTTCATGGGGGTATCCAAAACGGGGGGATGTGGCCTTATCGGCGGCCCGTGATGGGTCTTGATCCGCAAATTCTGAATGCTTCGGGCCTGGTTCACGTTTGAATGGTCATTGCCACCGACGAATGCGCAACATTCCCGCTGGCGGTCTGATCACTCAGTTGTTGTCGTTATGCTAGGCCGCCGGTGATCTGCACCATGCCAGACCACGGCCACTCCCGCCATCGTACAAGGACGACCATGAGGCATTATCTCAGCGCACTTCCGCTCCTGCTTGCGGGTATGACAAGTCCACACGTCGTGCACGCCCAGGACACATACACCGGAAGCAACTTCAAGTTCCTCTATGCCTACAACATCATCGGCAATGATGACCCGACCATTCGCTCCCAGCTGACCGAGCTACACAAGGCCGGCGCGAACGTGATTCCCGTAGCTGGATGGAATACGGGTGAACTCAGCTCCCGTTTACAAGCGCTGCGGCGGGACCCGCTGTTGTCCAGATTCAAAGTGCTGCTCCAGTTCAACGGGCCCAGTCACGACGCTTGGTACGCAGATCCCGGCAGTGCCTGTTCTCCTGGCAATGAGCGTCTACCAGACTGGCTTCAACAGGAGCTTGACGCTCTTGCTGCACTTGCCATGCAGAACACAGATATCGTAGTCGGTTACTACACCTTTGATGAGCCAGCTCTTCCACAGACACCGCAGAACCTCGGCATCTGCAAGCGCTTTCAGGAACTGGTCTACGAAAGACTCCGGCGCGCGGATCCCGATGCATCCGCGCGCCCGGTGATTGTCGCCAATCTGATGGGCACGTTGAGCGATGCCCAGATCCAGTACGCGATGAGCCCAAAGGCGCAGGATGTCGTCTTCGTTGACCAGTATCAGAACACCGTCAGCGAACAGGTCGCTCAATACCAGAAATGGAAGGGGCACGGATTGCTGGGAGGCGGAATGGTTCCGGTCCTTCCTGCTTTCAACTACACCAGTTGCAATGACCCCGGACTGCGATCCAGCTTCCGAGCGAAACTCGAAGCTGCATTGCAGACCGTATATGGAGCGGATCGCCCCCGCAATCTGGGCAGCGCCTACTTTGCATTCTGGCCGGGTGCACGCCCTGATTTTCAGTTCGACGGGCAGAACTGCCCTGTGATCCTCAATTCCATGATTGATGACCTCACGCATCAGCCAGACCTGCAGATCACGCGGATCGAAACGATTCCGAGCCAGTTCAAGGCCGGGGAGCCGGTCCGTTTCCGCGCGACCATCCGGAATGCCGGCAATGCTCCATCACCCATGAATCACCACAGTGTCCTTGTCCATGAGGAGGGGCGGTGTTTCGACGGAGGATGCCAATGGGGAATTCTGACCACCAGTCTGGCCCCGGGTCAGCAGGCCACCATAGATCTGAACCAGGGACCCAGCTGGACACCTTCGGCAGGGCTGCATGCGATGACCGTGTTCGCTGATGACGCGGACCGCATCAAGGAACTCGACGAACACAACAACGAGTTGACCCGGGAAATCATGGTGGGGGATCTGCCCGATCTGCAGCCATACCTGATCGAGACGATTCCAGCCAGTTTCAAGCCAGGCGATGCAGTGACATTCCGCACGGCGGTAACCAACCGCGGATCAATGCCCGCACCTGCGGGTTGGCTCGGAGCGGTCTATCTGGTAAACGGCGCGTGCCCAGCCAGTGGCTGCCCCTGGAGTGGCCTGACAACGGCCTTGGCGCCGGGTGAATCCGTATGGTTGAGTCCCGCAGGCCCCGTTTGGCCAGCCGCGGGTGGTCAGCAACAGATCACCTCCATTGTTGACGACCAAGGGCTGATCCAGGAATCGAATGAGGGCAACAACCAGCTGGCTCGAATCATCCAGGTCTCGGACAAGCCCGACCTTCGGATCACCAGCGCCCGTTCGCAGCCGCTGCGTCCGAAATCCGGCGATGCAACCTCGTTCACCGCCACCATCGAGAATGTCGGCTCGGTCGCCGCCAGCGCGCCCTGGATTGGGCTGATGGCCATGAAGAACGGGCAGTGTTTCATTGAAGGTTGCGTATGGGGCGGGCTCCAGAACTACACCCTGGCACCCGGCGCCAGCGTCAATGTCAGGACTTACAACGACGTCTGGCGCCCGACCCGAGGGGTGCACTCCATCCAGCTGCTGGTTGACGATCAGAACACCGTGAGCGAGTCGCGGGAGGACAATAACAGCATCGACATCATGGTTACTGTGGATTGAACATCAGGGCAGGCGACGACGGAACCGTGGTCGCCTGCCCTCGTTGCTTCCATGTGCAGACGCAGCCCCACAAGGGATGGTCACGTTGGCACCACTCATCCCGGCGTCAGATTCTTTTCACATCAGTCCTGCATTGCGCACAGGCATGGTAGTTCCGTAAATGCCGGAGATGCCCATGCGTGTACCCCATATTGTACTGTTCGTCCTGTCGCTACTGATATCGCCCACCTTCGCGCAGTCCCCTGCGCCCGCGCTGCCCGCCCCCATTGCCGAGAAGGCTGACCCGGACACCGCGGTGCGCTCCGCCCTGCATGCCCAGGTGCTGCTGGATCGTGCGAACTTCTCTCCTGGCCAGATCGATGGCGAAGTGGGCAGCAACCAGCGACGCGCGGTGGCGGGCTTCCAGGCCGCGCATGGGCTGACCGTAACGGGTGAGCTGGACGACGCCACCTGGAAGGCTCTGCAGGCCGATACAATCACGCCGCTGGCCAGCTACACGCTGACTGCCGAGGATGTCGCCGGGCCGTTCCAGGCGGTGCCGAAGGGCCCCGCCGCACAGGCCAAACTGAAATCGTTGGGCTTCAACAACGTCGAAGAGTCGCTGGGCGAACGCTTCCACGCATCCCCTGAGCTGTTGAAGCTGCTCAATCCGGGCGTGGATCTGAGCAAGGCCGGCAACCGCATTCAGGTGCCCAACATCGCACCATCGGCGCTACCGAAGGCAGCCAAGGTGGTCGTCGACAAATCCGACTCGACCCTGCAACTGCTGGATGCCAAGGGCAAGGTGATCGCGCAGGTGCCTGTCTCATCCGGCAGCCAGCATGATCCGCTGCCGATCGGCGAATGGAAGATCCTGGGCGTTTACCGCGACCCGCCGTTCCACTACAACCCCAAGCTGTTCTGGGATGCGCGCAAGGGCGAAAAGAAGGCGACGCTGCCGCCGGGCCCGAACAATCCGGTCGGCCGGGTCTGGATCGATCTGTCCAAGCCGCATTACGGCCTGCATGGCACGCCTGAACCCGGCCACGTGGGCAAGACCGAGTCGCATGGCTGCGTACGCATGACCAACTGGGATGCGCTGCGCGTGGCTGATGCGGTGGATGAGTCGGTGCCCGTGGTGATGCAGGAGTGAGCCGATGCGTCTTTCGCAGCTGATCGTGCTGGGTGTTCTGCTGGGACTGGGTGCAGGTTGGTGGCTGCACCGCGATGCAGGCGAGCCGGTAGCCGCCTCGCTGCCGGAAGCGCCATCGACGGTAGCCGCCGCGCCGGTGACGGAACCGGTAGCGCCAGGCGCAACAGCCCCACCCGCCTCCACCGCGCCGCCGGCCGCGCAGGCTCCGGATGCACCGCCCGGGTTACTGCTGCCGGTGCAGGGCATCCTGCCCTCGCAGCTGCGCGATACCTTCACCGATGCACGCAGCGAGGGCCGCGTACACGATGCCATCGACATCATGGCCGATGCCGGTACGCCGGTGCTGGCGGCGGCCGATGGCACGGTGGAGAAACTGTTCGACAGTGAGCGCGGCGGGCTGACGATCTACCAGTTCGAGCCCAGCGGGCGCTGGTGCTACTACTACGCGCACCTGCAACGCTACGCCGATGGCCTGGCCGAGAAGCAGGTGATCAAGCGCGGGGAGGTGATCGGCTACGTCGGCAGCACCGGCAATGCCAGCGCCGAGGCCCCACACCTGCATTTCGAGGTGCATGTGCTGGGGCCAGAGAAGCAGTGGTGGAAGGGAGAGTCGATCAATCCGTATCCGCTGCTGAAATCGGCTGCTTCGACGCCCGGCGCTGCCAGCGCCGCAAGGTGAACGTGAACACCGCCAACGCACCCCCGGGAATCAGCAGGAACAGTGCCGCCACCTTCCAGAAAAAGAACGGCCACAGCCAGACGTAATCCAGGTCGGTCAGCTTCAGCAGGTCCAGCGGGGGCTGCAATTCGATCACGGCCGCCCTGCCCGCCAGCGCCGGGTCCACCTCCAGTACGGTTACCCGCAGCCATGAGCGTCCGCGTGGCAATGCATCACCGCGGCCATATCCAAAATAGGACGCCATGAGCCCGCTGGACTCAACCGATGCCAGCCTGCGGTTGATACCCTGCCCGGCCACTCCCGAACGCTCTCCTGCGCGGAAGTCCCCATGATCGGTGGGAGTGTCGATGCGCAGCAGCACTTCAGGGTCAGCCTCAGTACCGTCTGCGGCATACCGCAGTCGCAGCCGCAGTTGGTCATCAATGAAGCGGTAGACCGTCACCTCGGCCGTCGCGCCGGGGCTGAGCAGCAGCGGCAGGGTCTGGGTACGCGAGGCCAGATGGTTGGCGATGGCGCCGAGCGCCAGAACCGCGCAGGCGATGACCCACAGGCTCCACAACACCCACAGGGTGACCCGCACCACGGTCTCGCCTTTCACGCTGACATCCTGGTCATCGCTTCGCTTCCTCGCCGGCACTGGCGACACAGTAACGAAAAAGCCCCGCGTTCGCGGGGCTTCTTCCTTCTGCGACGCCAGGCATGGCCCAGCGCTACCGGTCACGCACTCAGGCAAACGGATCCTGCAGGACCATGGTGTGGTCGCGGTCCGGGCCGGTGGAGACGATGCTGATCGGGCAGCCGGCCAGCTCTTCCAGCGAACGCAGGTAGGCGCGTGCGGCCGGCGGCAGGTCGTCCCACTGGGTAATGCCGTGGGTGTTCTCGCTCCAGCCCGGGAACTCCAGGTACACCGGGGTGCATTCTTCCCAGCCCTGCGCGTCCAGCGGCGCGTACTCGGTGCGCTTGCCGTTGTATTCGTAGGCGATGCAGACCTTCAGCTTTTCCATGCCGTCCAGCACGTCCAGCTTGGTGATGCACAGGCCGCTGATGCCGTTGATGGCCACGGCGCGCTTCAGCGCGACGATGTCCATCCAGCCGCAGCGACGCGGGCGGCCGGTCGATGCGCCGTACTCGGCGCCGCGGTCACGGATGCCCTGGCCGACTTCGTCGTCCAGTTCGGTCGGGAACGGGCCGCCGCCGACGCGGGTGGCGTACGCCTTGGCAATGCCCAGCACGTAGTCGATCGAATCGGCGCCGACGCCGGAACCGGCCAGCGCACCACCGACGGTGGTGTTGGAGCTGGTGACATACGGGTAGGTACCGTGGTCGATGTCCAGCAGCGCACCCTGCGCGCCTTCGAACAGCACGCGCTTACCCTGCTTGCGCAGGTCGTGCAGGATGCCCGCCACGTCGGACTTCATCGGCTGCACGTATTCGCCGAAGGCCAGCGCCTCGTCGAAGGTCTTCTGGAAGTCGACCGCATCGGTGTTCAGATACTTGGTCAGCACGAAGTTGTGGTAATCCAGCGCGGTGCGCAGCAGTTCTTCCAGCTGCTTCGGGTAATGCAGGTCGGCGATGCGGATGCCGCGGCGCGCCACCTTGTCTTCGTAGGCCGGGCCGATGCCACGACCGGTGGTGCCGATCGCCTTGCCACCGGCAGCGCGCTCGCGCGCCTGGTCCAGGGCGATGTGGTACGGCATGATCAGCGGCGCGGCCGGGGAGATCTTCAGGCGCGAACGCACTTCCACGCCGGAGGCTTCCAGCTCGGCGATTTCCTTCTGCAGCGCGGCCGGCGAGATCACCACGCCGTTGCCGATCAGGCACAGCGCGTCGTCACGCAGGATGCCCGACGGGATCAGGTGCAGGACGGTCTTCTTGCCGTTGATGACCAGGGTGTGGCCGGCGTTGTGGCCGCCCTGGAAGCGCACGACAGCGCCGATTTCCTCAGTGAGCAGATCGACGATCTTGCCCTTGCCTTCATCGCCCCACTGGGCACCCAACACTACGACAGACTGACCCATGACGGGCTCCTCGATTTGTTGCGGCCATCGGGGCCGCGGACGGGTAAACCGTGGCGGGGCTGGCCAGCACCTGGAGGGCGGCTCCAAACGGGGAGCAGCCGGCGATGGAAGGCCCAGACACGGAAAAAGCCGAACGGGGAGGCCCGTCCGGCTTTTGTGCATTATCCGGGTTTCCGGGGTCCGGTGCCACCTTTCCGACCGGCGGCTTCACCGGCCGGTCAGGCCGGCGTCTCATGTAGAGCCGAGCCCATGCTCGGCTGCCTTCCCGCCGCTGCGCGGCGCCGCCCGAGCATGGGCTCGGACGCTACAGGGCGGGGTCAGTGCCGCGCCCACCACAGCAGGCTCAGGCCGGCCAGCAGCACCAGCCCGCCGAAGCTGCGCAGGGCCGGGCTGGGCAGGTCCAGCAGGCGCTCGGCCATGCGCTTCCAGGCGAACGGCGCCACGAACAGGAACAGGCCTTCCAGCACCGCGACCAGGCAGACGGCGGCGAACAGATCTTTCATGGGGGACTCCGGAAAAAGCACGGGGCCCGGCGTCTGGCCGGGCCCCGTGGGGTAGTGCCCTGCGACCTCAGCGGTCGTTCTTCAGGTACTGCAGGAACGGGTCGTTCTTGTCGAGCACAATCACGCCGTTGCCGTCGGTCATGGAGCCACGGTAGGCCTCCAGGCTGCGATAGAACGCATAGAACGACGGATCGGCCGAGCCAGCCTTGCCATAGATGCGGGCCGCCTCGGCATCGCCTTCACCGCGCAGGCGCTGTGCATCGCGCTCGGCCTCGGCGATCAGCACGGTGCTGTCGCGGTCGGCCTGGGCACGGATGGTCAGCGACTGCTCCTCGCCCTCCGCACGCAGCTTGGCCGCTTCCTGCTTGCGCTGGGCGCGCATGCGCTCGTACACGTCGTTGATCACCTGGCTGTCGGTCGGCAGGTCCACCTGCTTGATGCGCAGGTCGATCATCTGCATGCCGAGGCCGGCCACCGCCTCGTTGATCCCCTTCAGCTGCTCGGCGATCAGCTCGCTGCGGTCGCCGGACACCAGCTGCTGCAGGGTGCGCGAGTTGATCTGGTTGCGCAGCGAGTCGGTGATGATCGGCGCCAGGCGGGCGTTGGCCACACGCGGGTCGCCGCCGGTGGCACGGAAGTAGTCACCTACGTTGGAGATGTAGCCGATGGCGAAGAAGTCGACGCTGACGTCCTTCTGCTCGGCGGTGAAGTAGCGCGCAGGCGCGGTGTCGAGCACCTGGAAGCGGCGGTCGAAGACCTTCACCGTTTCCACCACCGGCACCTTGAAGTGCAGGCCCGGCTTGATGTCCGAACGCACCACCTTGCCCAGGTTCAGCACCATGGCGGTCTGGTCCTCACGGACCACGTACACCGAGCCGAGCAGGCCCAGCACCACCGCCACGATCACGGCGATCCAGATAGGACTCTTCATCGGCTGCCCTCCTCACGGCCGCTCGGTCGCCCGGTCGGGCGGCCCACCGGCCGGCCCGGATCACGGGAAGCTTCCACCGCTGCACCCGGCAGCGATGGCATCACCACGTCCGGGTTCGCCACTGCGGCCGGGGCCGAGGTGGTGGGACGGGTATCGCCGGTCATCGGCACGTAGATCAGCTGGCGGCCATCGCCGCCGATCACCTTGCGGTTCTCGCTCAGCACCTGCTGCACGGTTTCCAGCCACAGGCGCTTGCGGGTCACTTCCGGGGCGTCCTTGTACTGGGCCTGCAACAGGCTGAAGCGCTGCGCGTCACCCTCGGCCTTGGACACCGCGGCCTGCTTGTAGCCTTCGGCGGTGGTACGGGCGCGCGAGGCCTGGCCTCGGGCTTCCGGCACGACCTTGGCAGCGTAGGCCTGGGCTTCGTTGATCAGGCGTTCCTTGACCTGCTGGGCACCGTTGACTTCGTCGAAGGCCGGCTTCACTTCTTCCGGCGGACGGGCGTCCTGCAGGGTCAGGCCGGTCACGGTCAGGCCGGTCTTGAACGCCTTCAGCAGCGCCTGCAGGCGCTCCTCGGCAGCCACGGCCAGCGGGCCACGATTGTTCAGTACAGCGTTGAGGTCGGCACGGCCGACTTCCTCGCGCACCGCGCTCTGCGCCGACTGCTCCAGCACCTGGTCCGCATCGACAGTGCCGAACAGGTACTGCTGCGGGTCATCGATGCGGTACTGGACGTTCAGCGAGACGTTGACGATGTTCTCGTCCCGGGTCAGCACCGGCACCTGGATCGAGAACGTCTTGATCTCGGTGGCGTTGACCTTGGTGACCGATTCGATCGGCCACGGCAGCTTGAAGTTCGGGCCGGGCTGCAGGATGCGCGAGAACTGGCCGAAGCGCAGGACCACGCCACGCTGCTGTTCACCGATCAGCTGGAAGCTGGAGAACAGCACCAGCAGCACAACGGCCGCCACCACCCAACGCACGATGCCGCCGTCGAACAGGTCCTTCAGCGGCCCGGGCAATCCGCCCCAGCCACCACCATTGCCACCGCCGCGCGACCCGAACGGCCCGCGTCGATTGTCCTCGGGGCCTTGTCCGCCCTTGTTGCCGCCGGGTGTATTCCAGGCCATGCACGCTCCATCAAGATGTGGGCTGCGGCGCGGGCCCTTCCCGCGGCGCCAGCCGTGAAACCATTACTGATCATACAAGATGGGGCGGATCGGCAGGATCGAAAGGGGGGCAACGGGGTAAGGTGGCGTTTTCCTCGAAGTCAGGCAATGCCGATGGCCCCCACCACCCCATTCACCGCCTTCCGCATCGAAAACGACGACGCCGGTTACCGCAGCGGCCTGGCCCAGCTCAAGGTCGAAGACCTCAGCCCCGGCCAGGTTCTGATCCGCGCCAGCTGGTCCTCGGTCAACTACAAGGACGCCCTGGCCAGCACCGGCAAGGGAAAGATCCTGCGCCGCTTCCCGCTGGTGGGGGGCATCGACGTAGCCGGCACCGTGGTCGCCAGCACCGATCCGGAATGGCGTGAAGGCGACGCGGTGCTGGCCACCGGCTGCGGCCTCAGCGAGACCCGCGACGGCGGCTACAGCCAGTATGTGCGGCTGGAATCGCGTGCGGTGATCGCCCAGCCGGCCGGGCTGAGCCCACGCGAGGCGATGGTGCTGGGCACCGCCGGCTTCACCGCGGCGTTGGCGCTGCTGCGCATGCAGGACAACCGGCAGAGCCCGGAGCTTGGACCGCTGGCGGTCACCGGCGCCAGCGGCGGTGTCGGTGCGCTGGCACTGTCGATCTTCAGCCGCGCCGGCTATACCGTGCACGCCGTCAGCGGCAAGCCGGAGCAGGCCCGCTTCCTGCGCGACATCGGCGCCAGCGAGGTTCTGCCACGTGAGGCCTTGGCCGATACCGGCCCGTTGCAGACCGCGCGCTTCGGTGGGGGCCTGGACAATGCCGGCGGCGCCATGCTCGCCAGCCTGCTGGCGCAGACCGTGCCCTACGGCAGCGTGGTCAGTGCCGGCCTGGCGGCCAGCCCGACCCTGGACATGACGGTGATGCCGTTCATCCTGCGTGGTGTGTCGCTGCTGGGCGTGTCTTCGGCCAATGCGCCACGCGGGCTGCGCGAGGACGTCTGGGCGCGACTGGGCAACGAATGGAAACCGCAGCACCTGGACCGCATCTGTACCGCGGAGGTCGGCCTCGATGGCCTGCCGGCCGTGTTCGAGCGGATGCTGGCGGGCGGATCGCTGGGCCGCACCGTGGTGCGGATCGACTGAACGTCGCAGGCAGGCGACGGACGGCAGATGCGCCCCTCCCGCCGGTAATGAGCCCGCACTACACTGCGGGCATTACATGGGGAACAACATGGCACGCATTCTGATCGTCGACGACTCACCGTCGCAGCTGTTGGGGATACAGCGCATCGTCGAGAAGCTCGGGCACCAGATCCTGACCGCCACCGATGGCGCGGCCGGGGTCGAAACCGCCAAGGCCGAGCTGCCCGACCTGGTCCTGATGGACGTGGTGATGCCCAATCTCAACGGCTTCCAGGCCACCCGCACCCTCGCCCGCGACGAGGCGACCCGGCATATCCCGGTGATCCTGGTGACCACCAAGGACCAGGACACCGATCGCATGTGGGGCATGCGCCAGGGCGCCAAGGCCTACATCACCAAGCCGTTCTCGGAAGACGAGCTGTCCGAAGTGCTGGAGCGCGTGTTCGCCGGGCAGGGCTGAGCCGTGCGCGGTAGTGCCGGGGGCCGGGGGGGCCACCAACCCCAGCCCGCCCCCCGCCCCCCCAACCCCAAAGCGTGCTAAAAAGTATAGGCACAACCCAAGGGCCCGGTTCCGGCGGGCCTCTTGATCGCCCCCCCCGGGGGCGCCGGGGGGCCCCACCAC
>NZ_JAVFVN010000396.1:0-856 GCF_030910085.1 Stenotrophomonas maltophilia group sp. RNC7
ATATGAAGCGGATAACTTATATTAGAAATTTCCTTCATTAGCAAATCTTTACCGTCAACTTGATTCTTTTCAAACTTTCCTTGCAAAATATTAATGTTATTAACATTAAATGCTTTTTCAATACATTCTAAAAACACTTCCAAATACTCTACAGTTGTATTTTTACCGTTAATAAAATTCATCATAGCTGTCTTAATTTGTCCCTTTGTTTTACGACTACTTTCATATCGATACTTCCTACTAATTTGGTTAACTACTTCTTCCTTTTCTTCCTCATTTAACAAATCCAAAAATTTTCTAACATTATCAATACCCATTACACTAACTCACTTTCCTTCAAATAAAACTTCTAATCTCCTCGTAACATATCGATTATGTTGATAATGAATATAATCACAAATACCTGCCAGGACTTTCTCCTTCTTATTTGATTTTTGATTAATTTCATATAAGTTACTTACAAGTCCCGAATACTTCACTATAAATTCCATTGCCTTCAATTCCTCCAAGCTCATTTCTGAAATTGAATTCAGTAATTTATCTTTATATGCTTGCTCTTCTGTATTGTCCAATATATGAATCCCTTCCATTTTCAATATCATAAATAAGGATTCTATAATTTCGGGCGATGGTTTCTTTATCATTCCTTTTTCTAATTGAGTAATGTACCCCGGACTTACTCCTACTCGTTTTGCTATTTCCCTAACTCCCATTTCCATTTGGAGCCTTTGTTTTTTTAGCGTTTGTCCTACAACAATCGGATCAAAATTCATATAACAATCCCCTCCTATGTTTACTGTTTAGTATTAACAAATTAAACAGTGTATAAACATTTTATTTATAGATACACTAAACA
>NZ_JAVFVN010000913.1:0-766 GCF_030910085.1 Stenotrophomonas maltophilia group sp. RNC7
AATCGCATGGTGCCGTGGGGATCGGTGACGAACACCACCCTTGGAACAGTTCCCCCAATCGATATGTTGCTCCTGCCGCTCACGTCCAGTTCAACGTCCCGGACTATCTACGCTCGCATATTGTCAGGGCAATCTCCAACTCCTGGAGGTGTCTATCTTTCGAGTTTTGCGGGAGCTCAAACACGATTTAACTATGTAAGTTACACATTGCTGGCTCCGGATTGTTCGACGGTCACTCAGAATCCCTCTCAGGCAAGCTTTAATGTTCAGGCTAATGTGGATCGAACATGTACTGTCTCGGCACAGACATTGAATTTTGGCAGCCGGGGTGTGTTGACTTCCAACGTCGATGTAAATGGTGCCATATCGGTAAACTGTACGCCAAATTTGCCTTACACCGTGTCGTTAAACGGAGGGTTGAGCAATGCCCAACCGACCCAAAGGCGCATGACGCTTGGAAGCAACGCGATCGTGTACGGCCTCTATACAAACAGTGCGCGAACGATCCCCTGGGGCAGCACAGCAGGCCAGACGGTAGGCGGCACCGGAGCGGGAACTGCACAGACCCTGAACGTGTATGGTCGTGTTGCTCCCCAGACCACGCCACCGCCGGGGACATATACCGACACCGTTGTTGTGACGGTAACCTACTAGCGTGCGTGATCATTGTTCCTCACAATAACGAGACAGAAGGATCGGGATGAATCAAATAGGACCTCTTGCAGTTGCGACCCATCCGATAGACGAGACGTCGGCGATCAAGATA
>NZ_JAVFVN010000914.1:0-413 GCF_030910085.1 Stenotrophomonas maltophilia group sp. RNC7
AGCTACGGCGAAGTGCCACTCGGTGCCAAGAAGGCGGACCTGATGTTCCTACAGCACATGGTGGCGGTATTGGCCGATGGCGGGCAGATGGCCACCGTCATGCCCCACGGCGTGCTGTTCCGGGGTGGCGAAGAAAAGACCATCCGCGCAGGCATGATCGAAGACGATCTGCTGGAAGCCGTCATCGGCGTCGCCCCCAACCTGTTCTACGGCACGGGCATCCCCGCGTGCATCCTGGTACTACGCCAACGGGTGCAGAAGGGTGCGGAGCGAGTCAGCGGCAAGCCGAAGGATCGTCAAGGCAAAGTGCTGTTCATCAATGCTGACCGAGAATATTTCGAGGGGCGGGCGCAAAACTTCCTGATGCCGGAGCACATCGAGAAAATCGTCACCACCTTCGAGGCCTTCAAGGA
>NZ_JAVFVN010000917.1:0-744 GCF_030910085.1 Stenotrophomonas maltophilia group sp. RNC7
AAAAAGCACATCAATTTATTTTTTTAAAATTGATGTGCTTTTTAATTCGCAAAACAAATATAGAAGAATATTTCCATTAAAAGACTGCTTAAAAAGTATTAAAATATTTAATTTGTTTTACTATAATGTATTACACTGGAATTTTAAAATAGCGAAAATATAAATAGTTGAATTATACTAAACAAGTAGATTAATTTTGATAATTTTAAAAAGAGGAGAGATTTTATGAAATCAACAGGTATAACTAGAAAAGTCGATGAATTAGGCCGCATTGTAATCCCAATGGAACTTAGACGAACAATAGGAATTAAAGAAAAAGACCCAATAGAAATATTTGTAGAGAATGAAAATATAATCCTAAAAAAATATGAACCAGGCGGTGTTTGTGCAATTACAGGTGAAATATCCAATCGTAATATTTCTTTAGCAAACGGAAAGATAAACCTTAGTCCTGAAGGAGCAAAAGTATTAATTAAAGAATTAGAAGAATATCTACAAAAAAATTAATAGTTTAAAAGAGATAGGAAACGAGGGGAAAAGTATTGGAAGGTGAATTTACAATCAATAGACTTGTTCAAAAGGTTAAAGAATATGCCGATGGGAGATCAGAAAGTGTAACAAGGGGTGCTGAAACTCCCCGACTTGCAGCACTGCTACTCCAAAAATATGGCTTAGGCATAGCAGATGCAATAGCTACAATTTATGATACTCCACGTGCTGCTGATCCGATTTTTCAAATTTTGG
>NZ_JAVFVN010000924.1:0-1249 GCF_030910085.1 Stenotrophomonas maltophilia group sp. RNC7
TTTCTTAAATGAAAAGTTGCTGCTCATTTGTTATGTAAAAATTACATAACAAATGAGCATAATTCTATGTTATATCAACTAACCTGGTATACTCATAAACTTTTATACTATTAGTATCTACTATTACAGGATGGAATTTCCCTAATACATCTGATAATTCTGATAACCCATCATCTAAATGTTTAATATTAATAGACATAAAATTTACTCTTACGACATCTCCACGAATGCTTTTTGCACAAAGTATCATTTCATCCCCTCCAATAAATTGAAATATAAATCAATTTCAAATCTTGAGAATCCATCTACTAATTAAATTATAACACCACTATTTAAATCGCTCTTTTAAAAAACAAAGACTTATATATTCCTATTCCTTAGAAAGTTTAATCATTAATAGTATCTTATTGAGTATTGGACTTTATATTCGCATTCGTATTATTAAATTTTACTTATTAATTTTTAAAAAACCAATAATATAGAAACCCTGTAAGAATGAACGATTTCTACAGGGTTTCATTTCTCGATCGTTATTTTATTTTTAATTATGTCTATTTGATTGTATGTTCTTTAATATTATATTTAAGAGAATAGTTTAATTTCAGAAGTTTTTTGTATTCCATAAAATTATTATGTTAACAATATCCGCTGTGTTATCTAATGTTAGTTATTTATTAAAATTTAAAAAACTTGTTATAATTCAAATAAGAATTCTTAATTGAATAAATCCGACTTTAGGAGGACTCTCTCAATGAGTTATAAATTAAAAACTATCAATCCCACTAAAGAAATATTTTCTTATAGATTAGATGAATATGATTGTTTTGAATTAAGAACCGGTATATGTTCTTTATATCTAAGTGAAAATGAAGCGAATTCTATTCATAAAAAAGAAAAAATTTCTGGCGAGAGCGATGTATTGTACTGTCGTAATTTAGCTAAAGATTTATATCAAAGTAAGTATTTTGAAAATATCAACTTTCAAGATGTTACTTTCTCAATTAGAATGCATCATCAAAATTGTGGGCATTTTGATTTTACTGATGGGCAACATAGGGTCTGTATAGCCAAGCACTTAAATGTCAAAGCTCTATTTGCTAATATTGAGCCTCAAGAGAATGCTTATTTTTCATCCTGCAGCGCTTGTATGTGTAAACAAAAAATAGAAAAAGAAAATAAAAAATTTAAAAACAAAATTTTAAAGTTACTACTTTTTAGCAAGAATCCTGAACTCCCCAATGATATCCTC
>NZ_JAVFVN010000022.1:0-5435 GCF_030910085.1 Stenotrophomonas maltophilia group sp. RNC7
GAGCCGATGCTCGGCTGCTGCTTGTCGTGATCAGGAGCAGCCGAGCATCGGCTCGGCTCTACAACGGCATGCCGATCACCCCGCGTATGCGGTCAGCCGGCCTTCCTGCTCGCAGACGGTGATCGCGCCGCCGAACACCGCCGACAGCGGTTCGTTGCGCAGCAGCTCGGCGCGGGTGCCGTCGGCCAGCACGCGGCCATCGCGCAGCAGTACCACGCGCTCGATCTCGGGAATGATCTCTTCGATGTGGTGGGTCACCAGCACCAGGGTGATGCCCTGCTGCGCCAGCACCCGCATGGTCGCCACCAGCTGCTCGCGGGCGACCAGGTCCAGCCCGGTGGAGGGTTCATCCAGCAGCAGTGCCTGCGGCCGGTTGACCAGCGCGCGGGCGATCAGCACGCGGCGGGTCTCGCCAGCGGACAACTCGGCGTAGGCGCGGTCGCGCAGGGACAGGGCGCCGGTCATCGCCAGTGTCTCGCCCACGCGTGCGCGCATATCGGCGGTCACTTCGCGGAAGGCCGGCACCACGTAGCTGGCGAAGAAGCCGGACAGCACTGCCTGTTCCACGGTCAGGCCCGGCATGTCGGCCAGGTTGCTGCTGAGATCGCCGGTGACGATGCCCAGCTGCGATCGCAGCCGGTCCACCTGCCAGCGGTTCTGCCCCAGCACCCTTACCGCCACGGAGCCGTCGACCTGCGCCAGCGGGTACAGCTCGCGGGTGATCAGCTTGATGAAGGTCGACTTGCCGCAGCCGTTGGGGCCGAGCAGGGCGGTGTGCTGGCCCTGTGCGATGCGCAGGCTGAGCCCGTGCAGCACCTTCACCTGGCCGCGCACCACGGTGGCGCGGTCCAGTTCGATCAAGGGGGGCAGCTCCGCAACGGGCGGGGCGGCAGTCATGGTGCTGGCGCGTGGATCAAGGCTCGACAACTCAGGTCCCCAACTGTGAACGGTGCCACGGATGGCGATGCGATACATCGCCGCAGGGATGCAGTTTGCAACGCAAGCGCCCATCATGTCTGCCATCCCCGCGTCGATCCGGAGAGCTGCCATGTCTGATGCCCTGATGTCCCTGTTGACCGGTGGTGTGCTCGGCCTCGGCTGGTGGGCCATGTTGGGCGTGCTGCTGGTCTTCACCCAGATCACCATCTTCTCGGTAACCCTGTACCTGCACCGCAGCCAGGCCCATCGCGGGGTCGATTTCCATCCGGCGCTGGCGCACGTGTTCCGCTTCTGGCTGTGGCTGACCACGTCGATGATCACCCGCGAGTGGGTGGCCATCCATCGCAAGCACCACGCCAAGGTGGAGACCGAGGACGATCCGCACAGCCCGGTCACCCGCGGCATCGGCAAGGTGTTCTGGCATGGCGTGGAGCTGTACCGCGAAGCGCGCGGCATGCGCGCGGACATCGAGCAGTACGGGCGCGGCACGCCGGACGACGCGATCGAGCGCCACCTGTATACCCCGCACGCCACGCTGGGGCCGGTAGTGCTGCTGGCGATCAACGGCGTGCTGTTCGGCCTGCCCGGCGTGGCGCTGTGGGCGATCCAGATGGCGTGGATCCCGTTCTGGGCGGCGGGCGTGGTCAATGGCCTGGGCCACTGGTGGGGGTACCGCAACTACGAGTCGGCCGATACCTCCACCAATCTCACGCCGTGGGGGTTCTGGATCGGTGGCGAGGAGCTGCACAACAACCACCATGCCTTCCCCAGTTCGGCGCGCTTCGCGATGCGGCGCTGGGAGTTCGACATCGGCTGGAGTGCGATCCGCCTGCTGCAGGCGCTGCACCTGGCCAGGGTGCTGCGGGTGGCACCGGCCATGGACGTGCGCCCGAACATCGCCGTGCCCGATGCCGAAACGCTGAAGGCGCTGCTGTCGCACCGCTTCCAGGCGATGACCGATTACCAGCGCAACGTGTTCATGCCGGCCCTGCGCGAGGAGGCCGCGCAGGCCGGGGCCAAGCTGCGCCGCCTGCTGCCACGCCGGTTGCGCCGTGGCCTGGTCAACGATGGCCGCTGGCTGAAGCCGGACAGCCGCGCCCAGCTCAGCGCATGGGTGGCGCAGCGGCCGCGCATCCGCACCCTGGTCGAGTACCGCGGGCGACTGGCTGCGCTGCTGGAAGCCCGTGGCCACGACGCCGCCGAGCGCCTGCATCAGCTGCAGGCGTGGTGCCGCGAGGCCGAGGAAAGCGGTATCGCGGCGTTGCAGGCCTACGCCGCACGCTTGAAGGGCTACAGTCTGGTGGGCGCGTGAGGGCAGGGTACGGGCTTCTGCTGGCGGCGCTGCTGCCGGGTGCGGCGCTGGCCCAGGTCACCGACACCGCCAGCTATCTGCAGCGGATGGACAGCGATGGCGACGGCAGGGTCAGCGAGGCCGAGTACGTGCAGTGGATGCTGTATGCCTTCGACCGCATGGACCGCAATGGTGATGGCGTGCTGAGCGCCGACGAGCTGCCCGGCGGCAAGGGCAGGGCAATCCGCCGCGAGCAGCAGCGGCAGGTGATCGTGCAGCGCTTTCATAAGCAGGATGCCAACGGTGATGGCTTCCTGGATGCGCGCGAGCTGTCCGCGCCGCCGCGTTGAGCGGGCGTAGAATCGCACCATGCCTGAACTGCCCGAAGTCGAAACCACCCGCCGCGGCCTGGCGCCGCACCTGCAGGGCCGGCGCGTGCATGGCGTGATCCTGCGCCGCGCCGACCTGCGCTGGCCGATTCCACCGGAAGTGGCCGAGCTGCTGCCGGGGCAGCGCATCGAGGACATCCGCCGGCGCGCCAAGTACCTGCTGCTGGATACCGCCATCGGCAGCGCCGTGCTGCACCTGGGCATGTCCGGCAGCCTGCGCGTGCTGCCCGGTGATACCCCGCTGCGGGCGCACGACCACGTCGACATCAGCCTGGACAACGGCCGCCTGCTGCGCTTCAACGACCCGCGCCGCTTCGGCAGCCTGCTCTGGCAGCCGGCTGGGGAGATCCACCCGCTGCTGCAGGGGCTGGGCCCGGAGCCACTGGACGACGCGTTCGACGGCGACTACCTGTTCGACCGCAGCCGGGGCCGCAGCGCGCCGGTGAAGACCTTCCTGATGGACCAGGCGGTGGTGGTGGGCGTGGGCAACATCTACGCCGCCGAGAGCCTGTTCAAGGCCGGCATCAGTCCGCTGCGCGAGGCAGGAAAGATCTCGCGAGAACGCTACCAGCGGCTGGCCGACGCGGTGAAGGAGATCCTGGGCTACGCCATCACCCGCGGCGGCACCACCCTGCGCGATTTCATCAGCCCCGATGGTGCGCCGGGCTACTTCGAGCAGGAGCTGCTGGTGTATGGCCGCGACGGGCTGCCGTGCCCGAACTGCGGGCGCGCGCTGAAGCACGCCACCATCGGCCAGCGCGCCAGCGTCTGGTGCAGCCACTGCCAGCGCTGAGCCGGCGACCAGCGGCAGCTGAACGGGCAGGGCGCGTCTCCGCTGCCCGTTAACGTTTGTCTGCCTATCATGGCCGACCTTCCTTCTGTGCCTGACGCGCCTGCATGCAACGACGCGACTTCATCCGCAATGCCTCCCTCGCCCTGGCTGCATTCGGCCTGCCGTCCCTGCCCGCGTGCGCGGCCAGCAGGAGCGGTCAGATGGGCCTGCGCCGCCTCGGCCAACCGCAGCCGTTCGACTTCGCCACCCTGAAGGGCCAGGCGCGCGCGCTGGCACAGGCGCCCTACAAGAGCCACAAGCGGGTGTTGCCGGGCCGCCTGGAAGGCCTCGACTGGGACCAGTACCAGTCGATCGGCTACCGCCAGGACCATGCGCTGTGGGCCGACCAGCCCGGCAAGTTCCAGGCCAAGTTTTTCCACCTGGGCCTGTACTTCCATTCGCCGGTGCGCATGTTCGACGTGGTCGACGGCAAGGCGCAGGAACTGGCGTATGACGGCGCGGCGTTCAACTACGGCAAGAGCGGCATCAAGGATGGCGAGCTGCCGGCCGATCTGGGTTTCGCTGGCTTCCGCCTCAACACCCGCAAGGACACCGACCGCGACTTCGCCGCCTTCCTCGGCGCCAGCTACTTCCGCGCCGTTGGCAAGGAGGGCCAGTACGGCCAGTCGGCGCGTGGGCTGGCGATCGATACCGGCATGGGCAAGCCGGAGGAATTCCCGGACTTCATCGCCTACTACCTGGAGCAGCCGTCGGCCGATTCGGACACGATCGTGGTCTATGGCCTGCTGGATTCGCCCAGCGTGGCCGGTGCCTATCGCTTCGCGATCACCAATGGCGACGTGCTGCTGATGGACATCGACAGCGCGCTGTACCCGCGCAAGGCGATCGAGCGGTTGGGCATCGCCCCGTGCACCAGCATGTACCAGGTGGGTGAGAACGACCGTCGCATGGCATGGGACTGGCGCCCGGAGATCCACGATACCGATGGCCTGTCGCTGTGGACCGGTGCCGGCGAGTGGATCTGGCGGCCGCTGCTGAACCCGCGCAACCTGCGTTTCAACATGTTCGTGGACCGCAACCCGCGCGGCTTCGGCCTGCTGCAGCGCGACCGCAATTTCGACCATTACCAGGACGACGGCGTGTTCTACGAGAAGCGCCCGTGCCTGTGGGTGGAGCCGAAGGGCGAATGGGGCGAAGGCTCGGTGCAGCTGGTGGAGATTCCCACCGTGGACGAGACGTTCGACAACATCGTGGCGTTCTGGAACCCGAAGGAAAAGCCACAGCCGGGCCAGGAGCTGCTGGTCGGTTACCGCTTGTACTGGGGCGCCGAACCGCCGGCGCGCCCGCCGCTGGCGCACTGCGTGGCCAGCCGCACCGGCCTGGGCGGTGTGGTCGGCAAGAAGCGCGAGTACTTCAGCTGGCGCTTCGCGGTGGACTTCGAAGGTGGCGAACTGGCCAGGCTGATCGACAAGGCCGAGGTCGAAGCGGTGGTGGAAGCCAGCCGTGGCCGGGTCGAGATCGTGTCGGCGCGCCCGCTTCGCGAGATCAACGGCTACCGCGCGATGTTCGACCTGGTGCCGCCGGAAGGCAGTACCGAGCAGATCGACATCCGCCTGTTCCTGCGCAGTGGTGGCAAGACCCTCACCGAGACCTGGCTGTACCAGTACACCCCGCCGCCGGCCGGTGCGCCGGAGCGCACGCTGTACTAAGAGGGGGGGGCAGGGCTTGCAGCCCTGCACCTGCTGACGTCAACGTCAACGTCAAAAGCGGGCATTCCGTGGGATGGCGGGGTGGGGGGGGGGGGGGGGGGGGGGGGGGGAAAATACCACTAGTCCGGGGCGGGCCCGCCCAAGCGCGCCCCCCCCCCCCACCCCCACCCCCCCCCCCGCGCCCCCCCCCGGGGGGGGTTTGGGGTGGGGGGGGGGGGGGGGCGGGGGGGGGGGGGGTCCCCCGCGGGGGCGCCGCCCCGCGGCTTCGGGCAATTATCCCCCCCCCCCCCCCCCCCCCCCCCCCCCCCCGCCAT
>NZ_JAVFVN010000402.1:0-357 GCF_030910085.1 Stenotrophomonas maltophilia group sp. RNC7
GGCCGAGGCCACCGACGAGATCTACGACCAGACCTTCGACATCAACACCCGCGGCACCTTCAACACCCTGCGCGAGGCCGGCGCGCGGCTGGCCGACGGCGGCAGCATCGTCAACGTCTCCAGCACCACGCTGGCGCTGAACATGCCCACCTACGGCATCTACATCGCCAGCAAGGCCGCGGTGGAAAGCTTCACCCGCGTGTTCGCCAAGGAACTGCGCGGCCGCCGCATCACGGTCAACGCCGTGGCGCCCGGCCCCGTCGCCACCGACCTGTTCAAGCAGGGCAAGAGCCCGGAACTGATCGAGCATTTCGCCAAGATGCCGCCGCTGGAGCGCCTGGGCGAACCCGAGGACAT
>NZ_JAVFVN010000124.1:0-2035 GCF_030910085.1 Stenotrophomonas maltophilia group sp. RNC7
CCGATAGACCATGATAAAAATAACATTGAACGTCTGCTTTATGTTGCATTAACTTTCTTGTTTTTGCAATGTAAGGTAGTCATTCCATGCCCTAGCCGTTGTCCTGTACCCTCATCCCATGATGAAAGACATCTGATCCAAGTCAATACGTTTTATAAAATTTAGAATGAACAAGGTAAGTTATAAATCTTATATAAACCCTTACCGAATAGAAAGAGGGAACAAAGGAAGAACCATTATTTTTAGGTCAAGATGTAGCAAATTGGATTGAATACGCATGGAAAGACTCAAGACAGTCGCATAGGGACGTTTCTAAAATGTTAAAAACTGTAGATGAAGATGAAAAGAAGCTGGGGGGAACATTATTCCCATCAGGTCAAATTAGAGAATCTTGGTTCTTAACTGAAGATGGATTGTATGAAATTTTAATGCAGTCGCGAAAACCAGTTGCTAAACAATTCTCACGGCTTAATTTTCAGCTGTTAATATTTAGATGAAGATGAATCCATGTCCGTCAAATTGACGGGTATGAATATGAACTCGACTTTAATAAATGAGTCAGGTTTATATTCGGCAATTTTGCCGAGTCCTCTTATATCAACATTAAAAATGATAATAATAATGAGTAATATCGTATTTATTGAAAATAACGAGGTAGTAACAGATAGTTTAATGGTGGCTGAAGTATTTGGTAAACGTCATGATAATGTAATGTCTGATATCAATAAGTTAATTGGTTATTCTAGCGATGAATTTTCACTCCTTAATTTTCAGGAGTCAACTTATATCAACGAACGAGCAAGACAATACAAGAAATATAATTTAACTAAAGACGGTTTCACATTATTAGTAATGGGATTCACTGGAGAAGAAGCTTTAAAGTTCAAAATGATGTACATTAATGAATTTAACCGAATGGAACAAGAGTTAAGAAATCGTGATTTAAATTCTTATATGATTGATGATCCGATTGCGAGAGCTGAAAGATGGATTAAAGAACAGCAGGAGAAACAATAGAGCAAATTGAACCATCCATTTTAGATGATACAAACGTTGATTGGGCTATACTTGATAATTTTATCGATTGTGAAGATGAAAAAATAGCTATCCTGTACAATATGCAGGTCAGGTCAAAATTGCCAAATGTAGACGAAGACGAAAAGCGGACTTATGCAATCCATAACTCAGGTCAGAATCGTGAAATTTGGTTCTTAATTGAAGGTGATAGACGCAATTTTGCACACATTCCGTATATGAATTGGAATGATTTTATGCCGATTAATACGTTTATTATTCATAATTGTAATACGCTAAGCATAAACTTTCGTATGAGCGAATGTAATAGCGGTTCGAAAGTTCTAGGTAGCTTAATATAGCAGTAGTTATAACGTACTTAATAACCTCATATGAACTTGTTATGATGCTCTTAATACGTACTTAATAATGCAGATTTAATAACCACTTAACACCCTCTTAATAAGTAAAAAAGCATCCTCTAAATTGAGGACACCCTTTAAAATTCTTCTAACTTTATTTTTCCACCTCTATAGGCTAGTTTAATATTATTTTTCTTTAATTCATTTGCCAACTTGTCCGTTTTAGTAGGTGATTCAAAGAGGTTATAAAACTTGTATATATCTAATTTTGCATCTCTTACAAAATGGCGCAGATCAGAAACAGAACCAGTAAACTCTGCTGGATAATTAGCGTATTTATAATACTCTTTAACATAAATGGACAATGCTTTTGCAATTGTTGGAATGTCCATTCTTGTAAAGTCTGAAGAGGAATTTGAAGTACCATATAATTCAAAGTCATTTCCGTAAAGCATTCTTAACATCTTAACTTCTTTAGGTGTAAATGTATTCATGATATTAATCCTCCAAGTCCTCTAATTTTTTGTTTGGAAATTGTGCTACAAAGTCAAGTATAAGCTTTAATTCATCTTGTTCTAACTCAGTTCCCTTGTGATATTTACGTAGGGCTTCAACAAGACCATAATATTTATAACTATTTAGTATTTCTTCTTCAAGGT
>NZ_JAVFVN010000127.1:0-543 GCF_030910085.1 Stenotrophomonas maltophilia group sp. RNC7
TACATTGTACCATGTCAATGTAATAGAATTTTGATCTGCTGTCGTCATAATATTTGTTGGGGTCTCTGGTTCTTCTGGATGTGTGGTCACATCTAGCTTATTACTCCAAGGTCCCTTTCCCCCTAGATTTTTCGCACGAATCCTGTAGGTATGCCCTGAATAAGGCGCTAGCCCATCATGGATATATGAAATGTTTGCACCATTTTCTATAATCATACCGTCGATCTCAATTTCATATCCATCTGCACCTTCTACTGCATCCCAGTTTAAGGTGACGGATGTCTTTGTCGGCTGGGCAGTTACGTTGGTTGGCTCTGCTGGTGGATAAGGCAAAGTCTTCATCTTAATGCTCGAACTCCAATCACTAATTCCTCCTGCATTTTTAGCACGAACCCTGTAGGTATGGTCTGTTAAAGGCTGTAAACCCTTATGGACATAGCTTGAGCCATTGATATCTTCAATGAGATTTCCATTCACCTCGATATCGTATGCTGTTGCTCGTATGACGGACTCCCATTGAATTTTAATTTCAGTTTGTGATGG
>NZ_JAVFVN010000155.1:0-4209 GCF_030910085.1 Stenotrophomonas maltophilia group sp. RNC7
TCCGAGCGACTCGGCCAACTCCACGGCTTGGTGCTTGAACTCATCGGTGTAGCTACGACGGGTGATACGGGACATAAGGGACCTCCAAGTGCGATCAAAGTATCGCTTCTTGGCGTCCGCTGACGGGGGGCCAGATCAGTCCGCGGCATGGATGCCGCGGCCAAGCCCCCAAGGACGGGTTAACGGCGTCCCCTGCGCAACCCACCCTCCCGGCCCAAACGAAGGAAATCCGCAGCGCTTCCCGACCCACCCCGAGGGGCTTCGCCGTTGGCTGGATACCCGATACCCCGTAAACGAAAACGCCCCAGCACAGGGCCAGGGCGTTCTCGCAGATCAGGTCAGGCAGGCATCAGAATTCCTGCCAGTCCCCATCGGCCAGTTCGGTGGCCATCGGGCGACCACCCGCCGTGCGTCGGGCGGGCGGGGTAGCCGGAGCCGGTGCTGCCGGTGCAGCCGGACGCGGGGCCGGGGCAGCGGTGCGCGGCGGGGCAACCACGGTATCGGCTTCGTCCACCACGAAGATCGACACGGCCTCGCTGAGGTGACCGGCCTGTTCTTCCATCGCACGCGCGGCAGCAGTGGCTTCCTCCACCAGTGCGGCGTTCTGCTGGGTGGTCTCGTCCATCTGCACCACGGTCTGGTTGACCTGCTCGATGCCGGCGGACTGTTCCTGCGAGGCCGCGGAGATTTCGGCCATGATGTCGGTCACGCGCTGCACCGAGGCGACAATCTCGCCCATGGTGGCGCCGGCCTTGTGCACCAGCGCCGAGCCATCGTTGACCTTGCCGACCGAGTCGTCGATCAGGCCCTTGATCTCCTTGGCGGCGGCGGCCGAGCGCTGGGCGAGGGTGCGCACTTCGCTGGCAACCACGGCAAAGCCGCGGCCCTGTTCACCGGCACGCGCGGCTTCCACGGCGGCGTTCAGTGCCAGGATGTTGGTCTGGAACGCAATGCCGTCGATGACGCTGATGATCTCGGCGATCTTCTTCGACGAGGCTTCGATGGCGGACATGGTGGTGACCACCTGGCCGACGACCTCGCCACCCTGCGAGGCGACGCCATGCGCGCCGATGGCGAGCTGATTGGCCTGGCGGGCGTGCTCGGCGTTCTGGCGCACGGTGGAGGTCAGTTCCTCCATCGAGGCCGCGGTTTCCTCCAGGTTGGCGGCCTGCTGCTCGGTACGGCGCGACAGGTCGCTGTTGCCCGAGGCGATCTCGCCGGCGGCCGAACTGATCGCGCGGCTGGATTGCTTGATGCGGGTGACGATCTCGCTCAGCTGCGCGGCGGTGGCGTTGGCATCGTCACGCATGCGCGCGAACACGCCCTGGTAGTCGCCGTGCATGCGCACGGTCAGGTCACCCTGCGACAGTGCCGCAAGCAGGCCGGAGATCTGTTCGATGCTGCCGGCGTTGGCGTCCAGCAGGCCGTTGATCTGCTGCGCCAGCTGCAGGAAGAAGCCTTCCTTGTCGGTGGCGTCAATGCGGCCGGACAGGTCGCCGGCGGCGGCCTGGGCGATCACGCGGGCCACTTCCGCTTCAACCTGCGCTTCCTGGGTACGGTCGCGCCATTCCACCACGTAGCCGACGGTGTCGCCGCCTTCATTGCGGATGGTCGACACCACCTGGGCGAACTGGGCATCGCCGTACTGCATCGGGCGACGCGCGACACCGTGCGCCTTCAGGTTGCCCAGCAGGGTCTGGTCCATCTCGCCACGGTGCTCGAGCACGGTGACCGGCTTGCCGATCAGCGAGGCCTGGGCGTCGAAGTCCGGCAGGTCGCGGCGCACTTCGTCCTGGTACTGGCTCAGGGTCTGCTGCAGGGCGCGGTTGCTGTAGACGATGGTGTTGCTGGTGTCGGTCAGGTACACGCCGGTCGAGCTGTAGTCCAGCGCGGTGCGGATGCGCAGGTTCTCGCGGGCGACGGCCTGGTCGGTTTCGATGCGCTCGCGCAGGTCGCGCTGCATGCGCTGCATGGCCTGCATCAGTTCGCCCACTTCGTCTTGGCGGCTGACGTCGATATGGCCATCGAGCTTGCCACCGGCGACGTCGTTGGCGACCGAGACGGCGCCACGCACGCTGCCGACCAGTGCGCGTGCGAACAGCCACACCAGCACCAGGCCGAGCGCGGCGCCGCCCAGCAGGGCGATCACGGTCAGCACGGCCGAGGCGGAATAGGTGGAAGCGGCCTCTTCGCGCGAGGCGCGGGCGAGGCGGTTGTCTTCGGCGATCAGCGCTTCCAGCGCCGATGCAGCCTTGCGGTGCTTGGTACGGGTTTCGCCGACGAAGGTATCGATGGCGTCGTCCGGCAGGTCCAGTTCCAGCATTTCGGTGACGCTGTCATAGGAAGCCAGGGCATCCTTCCATTCCTTGGCGAAGGTGTCGAACAGCTTCTTCTGTTGTGCGTTATCGACCAGCTTCGGATAGTCCTTGATCGACTTGTCCATGCTGGTGCGCAGGTCGACGGCCCGCTTGCGCGCATCGGCCTTGACGTCGTCGCTGGCGCGGATCAACTGCTGGTAGGCGGCATTGCGGTACTCGCCCAGCATGCCGCGCATCTCGCCGGCGAGGCGGATGCTTTCCATGCGTGAACCGGCCAGCTCGGTGGTGACGTTGTTCAGCGAATGCAGGCCGCGATAGGCGACGATGCCCTGCAGCAGCATCACCAGCAGGAGGACGCCGAAGGTCAGCAGCAGCTTCGGCATCAGTTTCAGGTTATTGATCCACGGCATGGGCGTTGCGAGCTCCTAAGGCAGACGCGCCCGGGCATCGGGCCCGGTTGCAGCAGAAACCACGCCGGCACCAGGTCCGGCGTAGTTCGACGGACAGCGGATTACTTGATGTTGGCCAGCTTCAGCCCAGCCGGCGAGCTGACTTCGATTTCCGCGCGCGAGGCGTCGCGCTGGATCTTGCCGATCACGCAGACGGTCTTGCCTTCCAGGGTTTCCAGCGGGAAGGAGAACTTGCCGCGGTTCTCGCCGGCGATGCGGGCCGAGAAGGTGTGGCGCGGGAAGGCACCGCCCATGTACAGGAAGGTCGGCTGGCCTTCGGAACCTTCTGCGTAGCGGGCCTTTTCGACCTTGCCACAGACCATGCCGTCCTTGCCGACCGAACGCGGCGCCATTTCCGGCGGGATCATGTCGGCCGACTGGGCGAAAGCGGAGGTGGCGGTGGTGGCCAGGACAGCGGCCGAGACAAACGCAAACAGGGACTTCATCGAGGGTATCTCCGGGGATGGTAACGATCGGGCCGGTCCTGCGCGCTCCTGCGCGGCCGGCTTCTGTCCCCCTATCGGCACCGCCGAAGGGAACTGAAGGGTTTTGTGACTGGAACGTGAAGCAGTTCCGGTTGCTCAGGCGGCGACGTCTTCGGCGAGGCTGGCCTGGCCCATGTCGGCGCTGTCGAGCAGGGTCTCGATGTCCAGCAGGATCAGCATGCGATCGTCATGGGTACCGATGCCGGAGATGAAGCGGGTATCGACGGCGGCACCGAATTCCGGGGTCGGTCGGATCTGCTCGGCCGACAGCGGGATCACGTCGGAGACGCTGTCGACGACGATGCCGACCACGCGGTCGTCGACGTTCAGCACGATCATCACGGTGAAGGCGTCGTAGCGGGCGTTGTCCAGGCGCAGCTTCAGGCGCAGGTCGATGACCGGGACGATGGTGCCGCGCAGGTTGATCACGCCCTTGATGTAGTCCGGGGCATCCGGCACGCGGGTAACCGCATCATAGCCACGGATTTCCTGCACCTTGAGGATGTCCACGCCGTAGTGCTCGTCACCAAGCGTGAAGCTGAGGAATTCGCCACCGGTGCTGGCGGCGGAGCTGGTCTTGTCGTTCATCGAGGGGTCCTGGTTCTGCCGGAAGTCCCGGTGTCAGGCTCGATATCGGCCCCGCTGGGGGGGACTTTAGGTGCCCGGGGAAAGGCATCCACGCATGGCGTGGATCCACCGGAGATCGGTAGTGGCGGGCGCGGGGCGGCCCAGGGCCGGCCCCCCCGGTGGGGCCCGGTGCGGGCCGCGGCCCGGCCCGCCCCGTGGGGGGGGGGGGGTGGGCGGGAAACTTGGGCACATTGGGGGTAGGGCATTGGCGGGCCCGGGGCCGGCACTACCGATCTCCGGTGGATCCACGCCATGCGTGGATGCCTTTCCCCGGGCACCTAAAGTCCCCCCCAGCGGGGCCGATATCGAGCCTGACACCGGGACTTCCGG